>JAKBQK010000029.1 GCA_021835265.1 Thermoplasmata archaeon | reverse complement strand
CCTATGCACATCTGCAATCTGATTCTTGCATTTATAATATCTCTTCATTACACGATGAGACCATTTCTCATTCATTTCTGCCACTCTGAGATATAGTGTCTTCATTGCAGAGTTTTCACTACGCAGTGAATCTATTACATTTATCCTCCTCCAGATCTCCTTGACTATGGAAATTAAATCCATATGAGGTCATATAGTAATATATAAAGAAGAAGATATTTACGTGATGATTAATGCGCTTACTAAGGTTGCTTCAGTTCCATTTGCTTCTGATTTTGAAATAACAAGTAGGTTCGATCATTTTATCATCTGTGTTGATGTTTATGAGGAGAGTATTTCTTGCTACACTTCTTGATATGCAATACATAAGAAATGAAATATCCTCAAATACGGGGAAGAATGGAAAAATATTGGTTGGATCCGCCTAAATATTAAAAATTTGGAGTGGATTCATTGGTGTCCGCTTAAAATTGACCCTAATTCAGTAAAAGGAATGAATCTTATGGCAACACAAACCATTCCGGATGCTCAAGGAATAATCACAACTCGTAACCCCTATGCCCGTTAGGAGTGCAGAGTCGAATAGGATCCCGTATGATCAATACGTTTCTTCCCTTTACCCATTCTGTCCTCCATGGCGACTCTTATGACTGATAAGAGCTGCTTACGGAAGGCTGACCACCCGGAGAATTTAGTGTTCTGCAAAATATCTTTATATATATAATTTGCTTCTCTATTTATGCCAGCATCCCTGTATGAATCATTAGTAAAGGAGTACTTAGAGACAGAAGGCTATCTAGTGTATAATAACCTCAGAATACCAATAAGTGGGGAAATGCAAAATGGGAATAATAAATGGAAAGAGATTGATATTTTTGCATACAGCCCAGTTAAAGGTGCAATAATTGGTGAATCAAAGGCAAAACCACTAAATGAAAAAGGCATTAAGGATGAAGCCTCTAAACTGGACAGAGAAGCAATCGGACCATATATTACGGAGATATATGGGGTAGATGATTTTAAGCTTGTGCTGTATTGCTGGAATTTGTACGAGCACGATAAGGACATAAGAAATAAAGCTAAAGATTTGGGGTTTGACTATATCATAACATTCCCGCAAATCGTAAAAGCATTATTGGAGAACGTCAAGAAGTCAAGAGGGAAAAATAGCTGGTTTTATGACATTAATCGTCCTAACACGATTTTGCTCCAGATTATATATGACGCCTTAGATCCCAGAACCGAATATTTAAGCCTGAAGGATTTTGTGGAATAAGTGTTGATTCGGGATTTGGAAAACCTGAAAGTTGTCAGGCAGGAAATAGACAGCTCGGAGCATCCCTAGGAGCATATAATCAGTTTGACTGAGAAGGGAATGGAAATAGGGGAGAAAATAGAAAAACTTTAGAAAATAATGGAGGAATGAGATGATATGAAAATTGTACCAAGATTCAAATTTAGGGAAAAAAAGCTAGAAGAAATGTGTAACATTGCATTAAAAACAAAAGCATCTGAAATTCAGATTTTTGCAATCATATTGAAGGAACATAAAGATGAAGGAGAAATGTGGAGAGTAGGAAACCTTTCTATCACAGAATCATTGGGGGATAAAATTATAAAATTAACATCGGATTATCTATCTGAAAAATGCGATTTAAAAATACAGGACTTTGAGATTGAAAATGATCAATCTGACGATCATTCGATTGATAAGTTGTCTGACAGCGAAATTCCTGTTCTAAACAAAATAATATCAGAAATGAAAAGAGCTGATAACAAAAGTATTTCGTATCAAGAGTTATCTACGAGCAGAGATCTAAAAGGATTTGCAATAACTTTTGCAAAAAACCTCACTATATTTATCAAGGTAACAAAAACCAATCTTTTGAACTCTAAAAAATACTTCTATATTATACCATCGAGCAATGGGGAATTTACTGACATTGTGAATGAAAATCTATTATCAGTACCCAATAGTCTCGACACAATTCTGTATAATGACCAACTTTATATTTTTGACAGGAATAAGTTCATTCAACTGTTTAGATATGAAGAAACTTTCGAGTATTTTATTACAAATGCGCAAACAAGCTTGGCAAATATCATGGATGATCCCCAGTTTCTGATAGATGAGTCAAAACATAACCTTAAAATTTTAAGGCGATTAGCCTCTGCTTGTGCAGGTTATGTAGATAGGATAGAAAAAGGAAATATCGATCTCGAGCCAATTGCTAAAGAATATAACTTAGAAATATCTTTTTCCAACGGGAAGATAGTGGCCAAGGATTCAATATTGAGTGATATCCTTACCTTATTAAATGGAAATGCTGTAAAGGATGCAATTTTCAGTGAAAAATACTTGGCCTATGAAAAGACTAAAGTTTAATTACATTACATTCAATCACCCAATACGATAACCAAAGAGGAAAAAATCATCAACCACAAAATACGCTTTAAATTCAATATTGGACTGCAATTTCTCCCTAGAAATAATCGAAATTTTACTATAATCACTCGTTTGGACAGAGTAAAGGTTGTGGTATTTAAGTCTAACAGAAATTAACATATAGATTAACTCTTCCTTTAGAAAAAACGTGAAATAAAGAATTGTAGAGAGAGACACGAGAAGAAAAAAATATGGTCTGTATTGGCTCATTATCAATGGAAGAATGGATATAAGGGAGAAAACCATAAACGAAATTGTTAAAATAGAAAACCACAAACTAGAGCCATTCTCCTTTTCTACCGAAGTAATCTTAAATTGTCTTGGGTTAAACTTTTGTTTTTCTTCTATGAATTTGACAAAATAAATATTAATTACAATCGAGCAGACAAGTAATATAATAAATATTGCATTTAGTAAAAAATTGGTTCTAATCAAAACAGAGACAAATAATGAAGTAAAAAAGAATGGTAGAAGTGCGCCAATAGAAAGAAACAAATTCAGTTTCAATCCCATTTGATCACCATATACATGAATTTAAACTGGGAATTTATCTTTTCCATGTCCGGTTCCCTTCCCCACATCTGGTTTTCAATTATCGACCTAAAGTGGCTGCACATCTTCCATTAGCTCCTTTGCATTTTCATCTGCTATTCTCGATATCATGTAATTTAATCTCTCTTCCAACATTTTTATAAACCCCTTTGTTTCCGCATCATAGGCACACTTCTTTAATATATCATAATCCACATACAACTGATCTTTTCTTCCCGAATTGTATTCCTTGCTGAACAGATTTCTTTTCATTAATTCTAAAGCAATTTAATGAGTCTTGAAAGTTTTGCAATAAAAAAAATTGAAAATGAAAATATGTCAAATTTTGCAATGTTTAAAGATGATAAATCCCTAAATTTCCTGTTCATTGAGTATTTTATCCGCTTCTTCTGTTCCAGATCGATATACTGTACTTATTTGAGATTTCATAGGTATGGCGTTTATCTGATGCAAAATCTCTGATATCGTTTCAATGGTAAGATGGGTTTTTCCTCTCTCACTGTCAAGAATTTCTTTTATTCCCATAATATCACTGTTTTCTATTTCATATTAGTATAATCCCCCGATATTATGGTAAGGAGGATCAAGATAGAAGAAAGTCCCCCCTCCGAATCATTCTTTCGATTAAATCCCTGAAATCAAGTTTCTCGATTGTCCAGAGTATTATTTCATCAAATAGCGAGTTTATTGTCTCTTCTGCTTTCAGGAGCTTCAATAATTTATTTTTATTGGTTGAATACGAAAATGACTTGCTCTGGTAGTTGAATGAGAGTATATTCCTGTAAAAATACCGGAATGCATTTTCAGCAGGATCATCAGTTCTCTCAATGTATCTTGAAATCAGATCTCTGGAATGCAATACATAATTCAGTTTCTCAATTACTGCATCTCTCTTGTTCCACACTTGAATAAAGAAGCTGACAAGATCTGCATTTAGATCATTATATATCTTTACCTTTGTATCTGCATTCATCAAAACCTTTCCAGACCCACCGAATACATCCACAAGAACAGTTTTTTTTGAGCCGCTAATGATTTCAAGGATATCAGGAAGCATGTAATACTTCCCGCTAGGATATGCGATTTCACAAAACCATAATTTAAGGAAGCAAATGCCTTTGATTTCCTGCATAATTGTATGCATCAACAAACCCTTATATTCAATGGAATAATCAAACAATATGGACACTTCTCGCAGGGTTGATATAGAAACTCTTCTCATTCTAAAAAGAAATAAAAACAAGGATGGAGGGTGTGTGTCAAAATGCTGTCTAATGATTCTGTATTAAAGGAATTGATAGAGAAGGCTGAAAGAAAAATAAATTGCAAATCAAATCATACTACTATTCTCTATGTTATTTATCAAG
>JAKBQK010000066.1 GCA_021835265.1 Thermoplasmata archaeon | reverse complement strand
TAATTAGTCTAATTATGATTAGTCTAAGCTATATTAGAAAATATTATTTACTTTTAACTGATCTGGTAATGTGTTCGTTGGCAGAGATAAAGAATTGAGTTTTCTGAATGAAAAGTATGCTGAAAAATCAGGAAATTTTATTCTCATTTATGGGAGGCGAAGAATCGGCAAAACAGCGCTTGTAAACAAGTTTATAGAGGATAAAAAAGCTATTTACCTCCTTGCAACTATGGAAGAAAGAAACCAGATCATAAGGAGATTCACTCAGGAAATATCGCAATTCTTCAATGATGAACTCATGTTCGACAATCCGTTTTCAGATTGGGATTCTTTTTTCAAATACATGATTGAAAAAATAAAATCATGTAATTCTAAGATAATAGTAGTTTTTGATGAAATCACATACATAATAGAACAGGACAAGTCATTTTTATCCATACTACAAAGATATTTCGATCTCTATCTGAAGGATATGAATACAATGTTGATATTAACAGGTTCCTTAATCAACGTGGTTTATAATGACATTCTCAGTTATAAATCACCCATATTTGGAAGAAGAACTGGAAACATAGAGCTTACTGAGTTGAAATTTTATGAAATTATGCATTTCTTTCCAAAATTACAAATGGAGGATCTTATACGGATATACGCCATTTATGGCGGGGTACCATATTATCTTAGACTGCTTGCTGATGGGTCTAAACCCATTGAAAAATTTGTGAACAAAAACAATATCTACTGTTCTGATGTACAGTTTATCCTGGGGCAGGAACTCCGGGCTCCAGAAAAATATTTTACAATACTAAGATTGATAGCGGAAGGAAAGAATAACACTTCAGAAATTTCTGGCGCCATGGGTATGAATTCCAATGAAATTTCTCCTTATATTGATAAACTTCTTACGATGAGAGTAATTTCGAAGGAATTTCCCATTTTATTGAAGAAAAGAAATACAGGTGCTTATAAAATAACAAGTAATTATTTTAATTTCTATTTCAGGTTTATTTTCGGGAGACAGCAACTTCTTGAAACAGGAAGAGAAGACACCTTGCTTAAAATTATTACCAAGAGCATTGATATTTATATTTCAAAGATATTTGAAAATATATGCATGGAATTGCTAACCCTCAAAGCCAGGGATATTTTTGGTTTTGAACTTTTAGAAATTGGAAGATGGTGGGGAAGAAATCCAGGGAAAGATCGTGGTAAGGATATTGAGGAGATCGACATTGTAGGAACTTATGAAGGGGACGGCCTCCTGTTTGGAGAAGTAAAGTGGAGGAACACGAAGATCGATATTGATACCTTTATTAGTCTTAAGGCCAAATCCGCCATGTTTCAGTCTGAAAGAAGAGCCTTTGTGATAATATCTAAATCGGGCTTCGAAGATGAATTAATATCCTTAGCTGCTAAGAGTAAAGAAAAGTTGTTTTTAATAGGGTTGAATGATATGAATCAATTAATCAGAACGTTGGAATAAGAAAATACAAGACAATAGAAATTTAAAAGCGCAGTATATTCTCATTTACGCTAAACATTTGGAGAAGGGACTAAGATTTTTAAATGCTGACAAGTTAGTGATATTAACGATCTTTAAATAAAATATATTAAGCGCAATTATGGCTGAGTACTAAATTCATCGGAGAGAAGAATATTGAAAAATTCTAAATGTCACCTATTGATAAAAAATACCCCGTGAAACAGGAATATTATTCAATGCCTCCGGATCTGCGTATGCTGTAATCAGGACGTTAGGGTCTATGATATAATGACATAACTGTGGCTCATCCAAAGGAATTATCATGGATAGTGAAAGCAAGGAGGAAGAATGATCGTGTTGATTCCACTATACTGGCGAAACTGCACTCCATGGTGAAACAGATGTTTAATAATTTCCTAGTAGAGCAATAAAAATACAAATTATCAAATGGGCGCTGCTTTTGAATTGCATCAACATCATTTCAGTTCGTTGAGAGCCCATATCCAGAATGGAATGTACTGTATTTTAATTCCTTCTATAATTTCCTCATCCTCGAAAACATAAGTTATAATTTTAGCTGCCTTTAGACCAAAATACTTAGCCCCCTCCAATAGTGCAGAAACTTCTCTTGACCTTGTGTCTGGATCAGAAACATCATAACATACCTGAATGATCTCCTTAGTTCTTTCACCCACAACAAAATCTATTTCTTTCCCTGATTTCAATTTGAGGTAACTTATATCTTTATTTCTCTTTCGCAGCAATTCCAGATAGACTGCATTTTCCAGTGCTCGTCCCATGTTAATATCGGAGAAAAGCCTGGAAATTCCTGTGTCAATTGTGTATACCTTTTTATGCAATGTAAGTCGTCTGGTTGTGCTCTTTTCATATTGCTCGAGTTTTTGCACCAGAAAGACATTGCTGGAATATTCCAGGAAATTTAATATAGTGGCTCTGTTGATGTTCCATCCCATGCTTTTGAAAGTATTCAGGACCCTTACTGAACTAAAATATGAGGCATAATTGGAGCAAAGAATCCTTAGAAATATCCTGAGCTCATTTATCTCTCTAATTCTGTATCTTCTTACAATATCCTTAAAGAAAATAGCATCAAAATATGATGATAGAATCTCAAGTTTTCTTGTGTTATCACCCAAAACTGCTATCTCAGGAAATGAACCATACTCTAAAAAAGACCTTACAGCCTTAAGTATAGTTCCCCTGTCAGTTGAATATTTTAGCAGTTTGTCTACTTTTAAACCCTTTGCCGAAATATATTCACTAAAAGATAGAGGATAAATAGTATATGTCAAATTTCTGCCAGCTAACGATGTTGCTATTTCACTGCTTAAAAGTTCTGATGATGAACCTGTTAAAATTATCTGGTAGTTCCCGGTATCGTATATTTTCCTTACCCATTTATCCCAATTTTCTACTACCTGAATTTCATCTAGGAAAATGTATATTTTTCCATCAGGGTTGAATAGTTCCTTATGTGCCACGAGAAGCATATCCATGTCCTTTGCATTAAGACCAATCAATCTCTCATTTTCAAAATTGATGTATAGAATATTGTCTTTCGCGACTCCCCTTTCTTTAAGGTCATTAATGTACTGAAACATAACATATGTCTTGCCTGTCCTTCTAGCTCCAGCTATTGCTATTATCTTATTAGAATTCAGATCAATTTTTATATCCCGTTTAATGAATCCTCCGGGAGAATGACTATCCAAAATGGTTAAAGCATACTTGAAGTCTTCAGTGGTTACCATTCTGTATAGTATACCATACAATAATTAATAGTTTATGTTTATTATACCATACAATTTGGAGGTTTTCTTTTAGTCATATTGGGTCATCGGACTTTCATGTGGGTAAGAACTTGACGTTTATATTATTCCACTATAAAATAGGCTTTCCCATAAGGGTTAAAAGTCTGAATTGATTAGCACTTGACCGGAATTGGAATAGATTCTGTAAAATCTATATTATTCCAGTTAAACTTTCAAATGGGAACCCACACAAAAGTGCGAAGAGCCTTCATTTTTAGTCACAATGTTAGAAACAATGAACCATTTATATTCATGATAGTGTAAAGGCTTTTTCAGCAAAAATTTTATATGAAAATTCATGAGATAAAATGCGGTCACTGCCTGAAGAGAACCGATGAATTGATAGCGTGTCAGGGATGTATAGACATTCCTTAATGATTTGATGAATATGAATTTAGAAATGTTCCTGATAAATCAGTTTCAATGAGAGTTTATCCAAATGAATAGTATTTGTGTATAATTAAATTCTAAGCATTCAGATAATGACAAGCTATTAGTAAAAGTTTGTCATTATGACATTATTGAATGTTGAGTTACTAAAATATATAATAATATCACAGCGTGAACAGATGGAGGAATTGCTCCAGAAGGGAAGAATAATAGAGAGAGAAATAGATTTAGATCATATTAAACAGGAGATAAAATTTCCAAATGTTCTTGCCATACTTGGAATCAGGAGGTCAGGAAAGTCTGTATTCACGTGGTTATTGATGAAAGGTGAAAAATTTGGGTACATCAATTTCTTTGATGAAAGATTATCAACACTTCAGGCTACTGAGTTATCATTGGTTATTCAAGCTTTTCTAGAACTGTATACTGATATTGATTATTTTGTGTTTGACGAGATACAAAGAATTGAAGGGTGGGAAAGATTCGTTTCTAGGATCAGAACATCCAAGAGAATTATCATAACTGGAAGTAACTCGGATCTTCTAAGGGGAAATCTTTCATCTTTTATCACCGGCAGACATATAGATTTAACAATTTTCACCTTTCATCAATAACCACGTGAATACAGACTTTCCTGACCTCCTGATTCCAAGTATGGCAAGA
>JAKBQK010000460.1 GCA_021835265.1 Thermoplasmata archaeon | reverse complement strand
CCGACATCACAAGAAATGCGGCGGCGGCAATCAGCCTTGAAAACTTTTCAAGGATGAAGATAAATTCACGCATGTTCCTTGCAAATCCAGTGGAACACTATTTCAACACAGGGGCAATTTATTATCCGGAGAAGTACAGGGAACGCGGAACTGTCATGCGCATTTTCACGCTTGAAAAGCCTGACATTATTGATGATATTCTTTTCAGCCAGGCCAACAGGTTCAGGAACATCCTGGTCCAGATACTTGAAGAGGACGGGTTCATGCCCATTTCCTCTGAGGTTGACCTCTCAGATGACATTGAGGCAATGGTGGAATGTAAGTTAGGAAAGCTCCCTGCAACAAAGGTTCATGTCGGGCCTCCTGTGGATGCACAGAATGCAATAGATTTCATCAGGAAATGGTCTGGTGGAAAAGCCACCCTGGGTCCGTATGTCTGCGGTGACAGGCTTTGCGCTGATATACCTGTAGAGAAGCGTGAGCTTGAGGAAGTGGTACGGGAACGCATCAATGGCTTTGTCATCGGCAAGAACATTGACCAGTTCAAGGCAAAAATGAAGATAATAGATCCATCAAAGAGCACCCGGAAATTCCTGGTGCTTGGCAAATTCTACAGCAAGGTTCTTCCTGGCCTATCCCCCTGAGAATATTTCCAGGAAAGTAACATCGTCAGAAGGCTTCAGCGTGTCAAACCTCGTAACAGGGCTTCCATTCCTCACGCAGACGAAACTCTGCTCTTTCAGGCCCAGTTCTCTCATGACATCTTCAACAGTCTTTTCCACAGAAAGCTCACTCTGAAAGCCCTTTCTCCCTATGATTCTGATCATTCCTCTATCACCATTTCTTAAACACTGCAAGGAGTTTGGATTAATATGCCAGCAATGTAAATAGGTGTTTCATTCTATGACAAATGCCAGTTTACCATCTTATCCTATGAAAAATTGTTCAACTGAAAGATAGCCTGTGAAGGTTTTTTATTCTGTTAGATAACACAGGAGTTGATTTATAAGTTCCCGGACTAAAAGTCAGCTGATTTTTCACAAATATCTTTTTATCGTAATAATCTTCACTCTCGTATTTCCTCCTCAAATCGCAAGTGAATTGTAACTCCAGATCTGCTTCGGAGTAGAAATTAGCAGAATTCTTTTTAATAGCATCTTTTCCATAGCCCTTTAAATTTTGTATCCAGTCCTTTTTACACATTTCAACTATCTTTAACCAGCTTTTCTCAAAAATGACCTCTAATTTGCCCATGAAGATGCGCGATCATCTAGTCTATGTATCTTACGTGAATTCTGGTGTTTTATACCTATTATCCAAAAGAAATTGTGGCTTTAAAGAGCAATTTACCTTATTAAAGCCTACTTTTGGGATTAGAAAAATAATCAGTGTTTAGTTTACACAAAGAGTAAGAAAAAAAAACTTTTTTGTGCTTAAATAATTACAATTAAGGAATGAGCAATGGATATAGAGAAATACCTTGAGAAATGGAAAAACGACGAGAGGCAGAAGTGGAGACGATATAATGAGTATTTAGACAGATTCATCGAAGTAAAACGTATAATGGAATTGTTACCTGCTCCTGACAAATTTGCTTCAAACATTTTGGAGATGTTAAAGGAACAAAGGACAGATTCGTTGGCGAACAAAGATGCAATTATTGAAATATTTTCTCGGAAAAGCCCGAGTTCTTGGGCCGAACTGGAAGGGATTGAAAGAGTATCTAAAGGAAATAATGATTATATTGAATTCTTAGAGAATGAACTCGGGGAAATAGATCAAGATATAAAATTAAAGATCAATAGTTATTTGGACCAATTAAATGAAAACATTAGAGATCTTATTAACAAAACTTTTGCAACGCATGCGGCTCGTGGGAATACTTTCAGAATTATTAATGGAAACAAATACATTAGGATTTTGTCTTTGATTCAGTTCATTAGGACTGACGACAGAGAGGAATTAGCCAAGTATAGGTATGCTTCTGGAGTAAGGAATCCTTCTGAGGGTGATTATAAAGACCCATATCTCTTTAGGACCTTGGGACACATTATTTTCGAACTATATGGGATTGCTAATTTGATACGAGATAAAGTTTACATATATAACTCAAGGATTGCTCTTTCAAAATTTGGTTATAAAATTGGTCCTCCAATTGATTTTGCCGGACTTTTTATTTACATGAATGAATATGACTTGTTCGCACGTGACAAATATAAAGATTATTTTCTGGACAAAGACGAAAAGTTTACGAGAAAAGTACAGGAAATTCTCACTCAAAGAGAGGTAGAAAATTTACTCAGACACATTGAGATAGACCAGTTTTTCAGCTCTTATGAAGAGAATGAGAAAAAAGAAGAGAAAGAAAGGAAGCGACGAGAAGGAGGATATAAGCAGAAATCCTCTGCTGAGACTGCACGTTTAGCTGTTCCAGTTAAACCAGAACAACACCCCTTCGATCCTGTGATTCCCAAGAACATTATCTTGCACGGTCCTGTGGGCACTGGAAAAACATTGATAGCCACTATCCTTGCAACTCAAATTTTAGGAGTGCATGAACTTGAATTTAGTACAATAAACGAACTCCTCACAAAGGACCTCTCGAATCGTATCATTGGTTTGCCAAAATCAGAAAGAGTTCAAATACTCACATTCCACCAATCTTACGGGTATGAAGAGTTCATCCAAGGTTTAACAGCACAGATCAAGCCCGACACAAATGACTTAGAGTATGTAGTCAAACCTGGAAAATTTGTAACTTTTTGTCGAAGAGCTAAAACAAGACCGGATGAGAGATTCGTACTTATTATAGATGAAATTAACAGAGGGGACATTTCAAGAATTTTTGGAGAATTGATCACACTAGTCGAAGACGATAAACGATGTAACATCAGAAACCCGGATCAAGGTCTTACAATTTCACTTCCAAGAGTTGATGAATTTGGTGAGGATGGTTTTTGTGTTCCAGACAACGTTTACATTATAGGAACTATGAATGATTCTGACAGGAGCATAGCGCTTCTAGATATTGCTTTGCGGAGAAGGTTCACTTTTTATGAAGTCAAGCCAAATGAGGATTTATTATTGAGTTGGATGAAAAACAATGAAAATATAACACTGATTAATGATTTTGAGAAATTGGTTGTTGGGGCATTAAAGGGACTGAACAAAAGAATAGCACTAGAAAAATCTAAAGACTATGGGATTGGACATGCCTTTTTTATTGACCTCAAAAATTGCACTGGGGACCCAGTTCTCACCATTCAATTAATATTTAGACACAAGTTAATCCCTCTTTTGGAAGAATTCTTTTATGGAGAAGAGAACCTTCTTCACAAGAGGATTCTTAAGGATACATTTTACATTGGGGAAAACAGAGGCGACTATACACTTGATGAAGACGTGTTTACCAATGAAGGTAAAGAAAGGTTCTTAGATTGTTTAGTTAAGTTGAAAAGAGAAGAAAACGAATGAAGGTTCAAAAGAAGGAAGTAGTAGTGTTCGAGTACGAGTTGATCAAAGACGTTGAACTAAAGAGCGACTTGTTATCCCACGTAGTTATTTTCCCAGAATTGGAGTCTTATTTGAGCGTGTCAGCAAAGGGGATTAAATTCACCCATTACACGGGGATAATACAGACTGACAGATTTCAAGTAAATGTTCTTCCGAAGATTTGGTCAAAGGAGGGGTCAAGACAAAAATTAGAAGGCACAAAGAGGAATTTGATGCAGCTTTTCACTTATGCTGTTCAAGATCCCAAACTGTTTGAGAAATATTCAACTCTTGGCGTTGGCGAAGACAAACTAAATATTGTTGATTTCCTGATTAGGCTTTACTCGATTTCGCTTAAGATAGAGCTGGAAAAGGGCCTTTATAAGACATATGTAGCCAATCATGCGATTCAGAATTACTTGAGGGGACAGCTTATTCTAACCGAACAAGTTAATAAAATCGATAAGTCATCCTTCTCGGTTAGAGAGTATAATTATACTTCTGAAAATAAACTCAACATATTTTTCAAATACAGTACTGATCTTTTCTTTAAACTCACTACGGACTCCGTTAACATAAGAAACCTCGAATTAATAATGAACATCCTAAGAACAGAAGTAAACTCACCCATTAACAAGGAAGAGTTTGAACTCCATTTCGATCGAATCAATAGTAGATTTGAAGCCCCCTATAGTTTTTCCAAACTAATTCAAAGCGGTAAAATTTCTAAGTCTGGAGTGGGAAGAAATACAATGATGTTTTTGTACGATATGAACAAGATTTTTGAACGTTTTTTATATAACTTTTTGAAGAATTCAAAAGACAGAATATTTGAAAACTATCAGGAAATAAAAATTATACCGCAGTCAGATGGCTTAAATTTCTTGTATGAAGATGGAAGAAGATCGGAA
>JAKBQK010000176.1 GCA_021835265.1 Thermoplasmata archaeon | reverse complement strand
TCTGTGTAACGTTTGTGATAAACAATATTGGCAAAATCACGCGGAGGTTGCCGAGCCAGGTCAAAGGCGGCAGACTCAAGATCTGCCTCTGTAGGGATTCGCCGGTTCGAATCCGGCCCTCCGCATTTTAACCATGGATTTAAAATGTAATTGATCTTGAAAGATGATATATAATTATACTTCATGTGATGAGGAATGAATCCTAAGGCCATTGAACCAAAGGAAATTTTTTTCGTCTTTTAAGGTTGCATTTTATTCAATGATGAAACAAGGAACTTTTTTTGTGCCAAGAGATTTATGATATTTTTACGAGATCAATTTTATGCTAAATTAAAAGAATAAACTATTTCCTATCGTAATTGTTACCATAATCTAATTTTTAGTACTTATATTAACTGAAAAACGTATATAATGTAATCTTAGGTTGAATACCATCAAAAATTTATAGATAAAACCATTATATTATGTAGCAGAGTAAATGACAACATCAGATGTGACTCCTACAACGAAAAAAGATACTAGTTCAGATGAAGACGAGTTAATGTTAATTTCTCCGGTACTTTACCAGCAAGTTAACGATATTAGTAACTCAATCATTGATAATCTAAGTAGTTTATCCAAAGGCGTTCAAGAGATTGAAAACGCCGTGTCAAACCAAAACACAGATGCTGACACGTTGAAAAGTAAAATTTCAGAAAGTTTGAAAGAGAACGCTTCCTTGGCAAGTATTGCGATTGATAAAATTAACTATCTATTGGAAAAAACAACTGATAACTTGAAGATTATTGAAATCTTGCTTTTTATTGCAATAGTAATTATCGAAAGTTTTATCTCCTATTTATTTTCAATAAACGTCTATTTTTTATTAGGAATAATAATTTTACAATCTTTTGGAATGTATATAATCTATTGGTACGCAGATCAAAAATTATGGGAATTGAAAAAGAACGCATTCAAAAATCTGAATAAAGTTGAAATTGATTCAAGTTACAAACTTACTCAGGAATTAGATATTGACAAATCTATTGTAAAAACCAATGAAAGAAGCAAATATCTGAAATTCGCGATTGGCAATTTCGTTTACACTACAAAAGAATTTATCCCACTCCTTAAAAAAGGCGTGGTAACCTTTGATTATCTTCAAAGAAAAACAATATTCCTAGCTCAAGTTAGATATGCCATTTCAAGATATAATTTTCCACTAGATGAGACATTGGAGCGTCTTATTAACCGTAACTCTATAACAACTGATAACGAGGATAAATGGCTAAGCCAAATCTCTAAAAAAATAGGCGATGCCACAAAAAAAGGGGCGAACGTAATTGGAGTAATTATCTGTGAATCTGGTTTTTATCAGACGAATTTAAGACAATTCTGGGATAAAATGGAAGATACTGAATTCGTCAATCTTAGCAAAATTTTGGTTAATCACAACCTAATAATCGGTAAACGAATTAAAGAGAAAACAACACTTGCCAAGGTTCTTGAGCTCAAGTTGAAGAATTTAAATGAGGACTATTCTTTATACGGTGTACAAAGAGCCATCAGTGATCTCGAATCTGTCATAGAAGTTTTTATTGAACAGATTAATGAAATATCTTCATTGTTTTATATTAACGCTCCAACTGAGGATGAAATCATAAACTATATTCCTCACGATATCGCCCATCTTGAAGATGAGCTTTATAACCTTGCTTCAATGAAAAGTAAAGTTTCAAAGGAATTACTGTATTTATTTCGATCAAGCATTCTTTCGAGTAATCATGGTAAATTGAGCCTTGCTAAGGTAATAGAAGTAAGCGGATCTGAAAAACTTTCTGAATTTATAGCTAATAGATCGGATCTTTCAAATGAACTCGACTCAATTTCAATTAATAAGATATTGAATAAGCATGATTGGATTGATTTTTTCAACTTAAAGATTCTTTTTGAAAACTATAAAAAAGCAAAGCAAATCATTCAAGATTATCATTCTTTCTTATCAGATCAAAATATCTCACTTCAACAAGTTGATTTTTCTGAATTCGTAACACTTCTCCCACCAAATTTTCAAACATTGGATGCCGAGACATTAGAAAAACTAGGTTATTTTTTATTAAACAGAATTCATTTTTCATTCGAAGTTGACCTTGTATCACTCAATTTAGCAGCACTGTCAGTTTTTATTTTTGAAGTAGCTCCAACTGGAACGGAATTAATTCAAATCTATAAACGGACTTCCAGGAATGAACTTGCAACGAAGATATTGTATTTGAAGGCACAACTATTCGATGATGCGAACTTTGATGAAACAAAAGCAACTCTAATGGATGCTATAAATAATATGCGAACAGTTCGACAAGATTACCCTTATGAGTTTCTTTTAGAGTTTAAAACTAAGCTAATGAAAAACACAGTCCATTCGAGTATCAAGATTATGCTTGAAGGACGTGTAAGGGATATGTCAAATCTAATTAAGAAAAAATCATGGGATAAATACTATTCAAAACTTGATGCACAAATTAAGACATTTTTTAACGCACGAATACTTCAAAAATCTATTCCATCCTTATTGAAATACAATCTTGTAAAAGCATATATTATCACTTCTCCATCACAATTTCCTTTAATGAGTACTTTAGACTCCACCGATTTTAAGTCGGAAGTTACTAAATTAGAGTTGAAAGATCAAAATTATGGCGAACTTAAGAAAATTTATGTTGGAACTGGGAATTCCACACGTGTCGGGGTAATATCTTCTAAAATTGATTTTGAAAAATTTAAACAAATGTTTGATAACGCTCTTAATTCATATTTTGAGAATCATATGGATGCGAAAGGAAAGCTTAAAGACAATCATTCTGCAGCTTACATTATGCGACTGTACTCTTCGAAAGATTCAATGGGTGTAATTCCTTTACCTAAAGGTGATGAAAATTCTTTGTATAAGAGAATTCTTGAGAGTATGGAAACTCTAGTTCCAGCTGAACAAATGTCTATCATTGCTGCAGTTAAGTCTGAGACTTCTGAAGAATTGTCTCTTAACACTATTAATTTGGATTTGCTCAACCAATCGTCTATGGATATTTTTGAATTCATTGATAATAAAAAATTTATACAAGAATTTTATGAAAATAAAGATAAAGAAATGAAAAGAAGAGTTCAAAGGGAAATATTATCTGAATTTAAAGAGGTTGGGGTGGGGAACCTTTGCTTGCATTTATACAAACATAAAAAAGATAACTCTCTTAGGCCGGAATTTATGAAAGCAATTGAAAGGGGCATCAAAAATTATACCAAAGTAAAACAGAAAAAAATTATGGAGATTTCAGACAGCCTTTTCGATGAATTACTTGCTATCGGGAATATGCTATCATAATAAATGTACAATTCATATTCATCTGCTTTTCCCTCTTTTTTTTAAATAAAATATTTGTAAGCAATTACCTTTTTTAATGGTTTAAGGGTGCTTAAAAATCGAAATTGCATGAGAGCCTTTAGTTGTGTATTTCTGGTTTCTCACATATCTTATATTTGGTTGCTATTTCGGTTACCCGTTGTGCTTTTAGATTCTATCTATTTATGGGATCGAGGGCATAATTCGTGTCTACAAATTCTCAATCTTAATTAGGCAAATTATTAAAAATGATCCAAATATTTTAATGACGCGTGAATGATGAAATACGATGATTGGGAAAGAAACTCATTCAAGGACTGCATTTACAGCAACCAGTTTTCCTTTGTTTTAAGTATATTTATTTCACGGAATTGTTCTATCAAAAACAAGTTCTTCGCGTTCGTTATTGGATTTTTCGCATTCAGGCTAAATTTTCAGAATGCTTCAGACAAAAAATTAATTTTGAATAAGGTTGTTTTAAATAAAAATATAAAATAAGGAAGTTATTTAATTTCGAAATAGATTTAATATGAATTTCATTAAATTTAAGTAGAATTTTTCAAAAATTTAGTGTCAATTTGGAATATCCTATCACTGGAATCAATTCTGTGATTAAATTATTTCTTGTTAAGATAATAAATTTGAAGATTTACTAATAATATTATTCTCACATTCCATTCCTAAGATGGTTGTTTATGGATTCATCCAATTCAAATGGATTTTACTCACCAGATGCATACACTGTGAAGGACAAGAAAAAAATCACAGATTTTATCAGGGAATACTCACTGGGGACTATTTTCTCCTCAACCAGCAATGGTATGAATGCCACCAGTGTACCACTTCTTGTAGATGATAATTGCACTATGCTTGAGGGCCACATGTCCAAAGGGAACCCTCAATGCCACCACCTGGATGGAAAGAAAATACTTGTTTATTTCCAGGGGCCAAACCATTATATTTCCCCATTATGGTATGGAGAAGACAAGTCTGTATCTACTTGGAATTATGTTTCAGTAAGGATCACAGGTGTTT
>JAKBQK010000052.1 GCA_021835265.1 Thermoplasmata archaeon | reverse complement strand
TATTTTCTCAAATAGCAGATGTCAATTCAACAATATTGTCTGTAGATAGGAATCATTACTTAAAAAATGAATTAGATCTATTCAGAGAGTTTGGCAGGAATTCTAATATTAATATCCATAATATTTCTTTAAATACAAGTCATATTAATTTTAAAACAATATCAAAGCACCTTTGCCTGGAAAGCAATATTGATTTACTCTTTATAGATGCTGACCATAGCTATGAAGGCGTTAAACACGATTTTGAGACCTTTTTTCCGCTAGTTAGGGCTGGCGGAATAGTAGGCTTTCATGATATCAACCCGGATAGAGGTAATGGGGTTCCCAAATTCTTTGAAAAATTAAAGGGCAAACACAATTTTAGAGAGTTTAGGGTAAAAAATTATGGGTGGGGTGGGATTGGAGTGATCATTAAAGATTAATTTCAAAATAGTTCCTGTTAATGATGGGGTTATGTTCAGATAGCATGGTTAGAGAGGTATTTAAACAAAAAAGTCAATAAAAGAGGAGTTAAAGTGTGTATCTATAATCAATTCAACTCTCGAAAGAGCTTTTCCTAAATGATGTGCTCCCTTTATTATTTGGACACTTATAAGAGAGAATATATAGGGATTAGAAGATATAAGGGGTTTTCCAGAGGGGTTTTTTGAAATTCCTGCAGCCTCCCGGATATATAGTAATCTAGAATGGCGGAGAAATTCACAGTGGAGCAGAAGGCATAGAGTATCTGTTGCACAGTTCAGCAGATGAAAGGAACAGTTTCTCGAGGGCGGAAGAAAGGGACTGGGAGAATCATCAAGGGGAAATTAATACCAGTAGGAGATTGTTGATTTCATGCGTCTAGAGGGCGATTGGACCTTTGTAATTGATGCCTTAAAAAAAGTCGACGGGAAGGAATCAACCATCAGGGGTATTCTGTTCATATTCTTCATATCGCTCATCATACGATCAGCTCTCATGAGGGGTATGATTTCATCAGGCCTCATGAACAGATACTCGCTGGAGAAAATGCTGCTGGAACTGGAGAAGCCGCATGTTGTGGAGGATGCAAATGGCGGTATGAGCGAGTTGGAGAGGACAAGGAAGCAGAAGGACATACTTGATGCACTTGAAAAAGTATCGTGATGGTAAAAGCGGGGAGATCAGGTAACAACAGTTCAGAGAGTAAGGGTGAAGACCTATCTAACAGCAATATGCTACAACCTTGTAAGGGCAATATTTCTTGACCGGATAGCGTGAGCTATCGCAATTATTGGGAAAAAAGGGTGAAAAACATGTTGAAACACGCAATGTATCACAGCTATTCAGGCAAAATTGACTGATGCCACGAATTACGTGAAAGACATTGAGTTAAAGTGAAGGTTTTAGGAAAAGCTCAGATTACATTTTGCTGTTTAGCTAACAAAAGAGCAGAAGGAACTCCTGGAAACGATTCCATTGAATTGTAGTGTTACAAATGGGCGAAGATAAGGTCCAATCTACATACAATCATCAGTTATTCTAGAAGCCATGTCAGAAAGTCAATTTAAAATCCAGGGTTTATTCTAATAAGAATTTAAAAAATTCTTGGAACTCTTCTTTTCCCCTTGTTTCTCTGTAATAATTTCCTATATTAAATTCATACCACAAAAGCGCATCTTTTGCTTCCTTTTTCTTAGAGAGAAAGAAAATCATATCAATCCACTTTTCTTCTTTTAATTCTAAAAGGTAAGGTGAATTGAAAAGAACTTCTTCAAATGTTGAAATTTTCGAGGCTACTACTGGAACACCACAATTTATAGCTTCGATTATTGGGAAATTAAACCCCTCTGCAGTTGATGGGGCCAGGTATACGTCAGCAGAATTATATAATTGAACTAGCCTCCTGTCGTCTAAAAAGCCATCTATTCTTTTAACTCTATTTTTATGTATATTATTTATTACTCCATTTCCCAAATATAACAGCAAAAATTGGTCATTTAGTCCGTCCATTACTCTTCCAATAAATTCAAGATTTTTGTTGTTTGAGCTAGACGAAATGTTTAATAGTATAACTTTATTTTTAGGAATATTTAAATTTTCACGGCATAAATTTTTATTCATAGGGATAAAGTAATCTGGAGTCCAGTGATGAATTGTGGTTATCTTTAAATTAGGATAAAATTTATTAAGATCTTTCTCAGTGCTATGTGAAACCGTCGTTACACCGAGTAAATCTTTAACATAGTCTAAATCTTTTTTGTAACATAACCTATATACATAAGAATAACTAAGACTTGTTTCGGTGTTTAATGGATAAAGATCGTGCACAGTACCAATTGTGGGTATATTGTATCTTGACAGGTGAAAAAATCCCGGTTCAAGTACGTGTATATAACTATCTTTGACTTTATTTATTATTGTATTTCCAAAATAAAACGAAAGGATATAGGAAATCTTTTCCGAGAAATACTTGGGATAAACTTTTTCATATATTGGTTTTACTGGGACTTTTACACTATTAAAATTAATTGAAGGAAGATAATATGGCTTTCTATAGAATCCAAGGCGGAAGTAGTTTTCAAACACCCGATAAATTCCAGTACCAATTGGATAGCTTGTGACTAAGTCTAAGTTACCCTTCATGCTTAACAATCACTATTCCTGATTCTATATTTCTCTCCAAGAAACTCTAAAATTATCTTATTAATTAATTTCGACTTATAAGCGTCACTTTCCTCATAGGAAGCAATATCATTTACAACATTTAATGTAAATTTGTGCTTATTATAATATAGAGCGAGCTTTCGAACGTCAAACCTGCTAAGTTTTTGAATAATTTCATCCTTTCCTTTTAGAATTGTCCTATAATCTTCCTGAAATCCAAAACTTTCTGCAAAAACATATTCGCTACTGAGAAGCTCTGGGGAAATTATTCCCTTTCCGTTTTGAAGAAGAAATTTGTAAACGTTAACAAGTGACTGATACTCATTTGGTTGATTAAATATTTTTTGATTAGGGAGTTTTACTAGAAGTGGCACTCTTAAAATGGAGTCTGAAAGAAGTATCCCATGCCCATAAAAGTGATCTTCCCCAAAACTTTGTCCATGATCTGAAGTTATAACTATAACGGTATTATCGTAGGATCCTATTCTAATAAGGAAGTTGATAATTTTTTCAATATAACCATCTATAAGCCTGAGCTCTTCTCTGTAAATTCTTTTGAATAGTTGAAGAAGCTTTTTACTAATATTTAAATCACCGCTGAGGAACCTAAGCATCTTACTCGCCTCGCCAGAAAAAAGCTCGCCATTACCTAGTATATACGGATCATGAGCTTCCATAAAGTTAATGAATAAGAAAAAAGGTTCATTAAGATGACTATTAAATATATTATATGATATATTCCTGCCAGCCTTCAATAATGGATAGCCACTTTTTTTCATTTCTTTGATGTAACTACTGTATGCAAAAGTAAGAAACGGTAGTTTGATAATGTTTTTAGGATTTCTTGAAAAAGAGATTAATCTCGAATAACTAAAATTGTTCGCTAAGTTTATTATATCCTCGAAAATAATTGGGTATCTATTTCGTATTCTTATTTTAAATTTTTCACGAGCATCAAAAATATCTGAAAACATATCTATAAACGAAAGAAAATCAAAACCTCTCTCAAAACCAGTGCCAGGCATAAGGTACGGATTCGCGACAAATCCATATGTAGAATATCCCTGATTCTTTAGAGACTCAGTGAGAGTGGTTCCCTCATAATTTATAATTTTATTCATTACAATTGAGAATTGGTTAGCGTTTTTATCTTCATGGACACTATGATAAGAAGGGTACATACCAGTAAACAGTGAAGCGTGAGATGGAACAGTCCAAGGCGATGGTGCTATACAGTTATCAAACGAATTAAAGTCCTTTTTTAATTTAGCTAAGTACGGCATATTTCCGGTTAATATGGATTCTGAAAAAATATCATGTCTTACGGTATCCAGCACGATCAAAACTATATTTGGTTTGCTTACATTCATACTAACCTTCGGGAACTTTAATTCCTATATTTCTTTTCCTGCGACTCACACGCTCTTTCCAAAATTAGAATTAAAGGAACAAATTAAATTTACTATCTTAACTCCACAGAATCTTAGGGTATAACTTTAACCTAAATAAATCAGCAACCTTCTTTGATCTCTCAGGTATTTCCGCCCGTGTTCTTCTTGCCCCATCTGCTATGACATATATCTTCGACAGATCGAACAGTACCTCCTTCACAGACATCTTATGCGACACATCATGATCCTTCAGCACCTGGAAGATAGACGAGAATCCATACAATTTATGGACATTCCTGACAAAGAGCGAGGCAATATTCAAGATCACCAGGAGCAACGGTCATGACGTTCCCCTGGAAACACTGAATGATCACAATGGTGTCGATATCCATGACAGG
>JAKBQK010000296.1 GCA_021835265.1 Thermoplasmata archaeon | reverse complement strand
ACAAAAAAGTAAAGAAGGATGTGAAGGCAACAAAACTGTATAGTACACTCAAACATGTAGCAAGAGAACACTACACAGTGGAGGAAAGTACCATAGTTGGTGTGAGAGGCTACACTGCTCACTCAGGAGAGGGCCAGAAGATAGTGGTGATGAAGATCCCGGGAGAGGATGTGAACGTATTGCACACTCTTATTCATGAGATGTCACATGCAAGATTGGAACATCTTTACAGGGAAGATCTTCCAAGAGGCCTGGCAGAATCAGAGGCAGAGCTTTCAACTTACCTCGTGGGTGCACATTTCGGCTTTGATTTTAAGGATGACAGCTCAGCATATATCAAAGGCTGGCTTGATGATGCCAAAGCCTCAGGTAAGGGCCTTGGGAAGGAGAACCTTGATCGGGTCATGAACAATGCAAGATGGCTGATCACTGAGATCTCAGGGAAACTGTGAGGAATCATAATGCCAGGGAACACTAAACACAAAAGAACCTCAAGCAAACCAGCTATAAGAGGCAAATCTACTGTGAAACAATATGCGGCCAGCAAATTGAATAAAGTGGATAGTTCGTTCCACATTAAGCTCAAGCATGTCCTTGGAGGTGTTTCTCTGTTAAGCCTTCTTGCAGCTTTTGAGGTATTTTCTATACCTGCAGGCAGCGGAATTATAGATTTTCTTGACCTTGCACGAATCTCCGCAGCTTTGGTATGGTTTGGTGTTGCAGGAGCAGCAGGATTCATTGCACTTATATTGCACAGGGAGGAAATGCAATAATCTTAATATACAAAAATTGAATGGTGAATTATGTACAGCGAAAAAAAAGGATTTGATGCAATAGAAGCTTTGTATTTCGTTGGACTGTTCTTTAGTATTCTCTTGATTCTAATTGGCGTCGGATTAATTTGATTCAACGACAACTGAATTTTTCATCCGATTTCTACTGATTTTTAAACATGTCCTTGGTGGCGTTTCTCTGTTAAGCCTTCTCGCAGCTTTTGAAGTAATTTCGATACCTGCTGCCAATGGCATCATAGATCTATTTGGTCTGTCTAAAGGAATTGCTGGTTTCACCTGGCTTTTTGTTGCATTGTTGAGCTGGGGAATTGCTATATCCCTTGATGCAGAAGAAAAGAATATATGAAAGGAAGTGATAATATAACATGTACAGTCGAAAGAAAACTATGAATTATCAACTCATGATTGGATATAGTCTGATCCTCATTGGTATTGCAGGTATGGCATGGGTGTTTGGCCTTATTTGATTTTTTTATTCATATCCAAATTAGCAACCAAAATTAGATGTCATAATCAAGGCCCCTCCTGATAAAGTTCTCTTTCATCCGGTATGTCCATGACATTCCGCACCCCTCGCAATAAAGCCCGATCTTGATCCATTTGCTTTTTTGTCCATTCCTGTCAAGTACATACATGCCCCTCAGATAATATTCTGAACAATTTGGGCATGCCTGGTATTTTTTCCCGGTATAACCTCGTCCCTGCTGCTTTCGTTTCCCGATTTTGAGTTGGGGGCCCGGCTCCATATTACCAGATATGTGTATGCGTTATAACCCTTGTGCTGTTTTATTTTTATTCATAACAAATTTATAAACTGATTAAGGGCTACGAATGATCTTCGGAGAGTAATTAGTCACCCAATGAGATGAGAAATACCTCAGGGTTGAGATTTCAGGTATTAGATGGGAGATAAACACATCATGGTATCCTAGGATGATCGAATAACTGAAAGTTCTGGTTTATTTCGATTAGACATGTCAAAATCTACATTTTGTCATGTTATGAATTAAGATCTCTATGTTTGTTTATATACCATCTCCATTGGCCAGTAAGAGATCTCTGATCCTATTAGAAAGAAACATATTTAAAGACTTACATAATGTCATGTTATGCCTTTGCCCATCCCAAGGAACATGATGATCCAATCTGGCCAGAAATTATCAATTGAATTTTTTTCTGATGAAGATATTGAGAAGATCTTCTATGAGATCTCATGCAAAATGGAAAAGGATCCTTCAAGAATGGAATACCACCAGAGATATTTTCTCCTTGTGAAATTTCTGTTAAGGACTGGTGGAAGGATAGATGAAGTGCTGCAGATCAGACCCTCAGATATCAACCTGTCCACAAATACGATCCGTTTAATTACGCTGAAACAGGGAAAGGACAAACGTACTGGCCTTCCCAAGGAGAAATATCGAATAATCCCAATGCATCCCGAACTGAGAGATATCTACATGCAGTATCTTCTCCAGAGCAATATTGCGAAGGATTCAGCAGATCTTTTATTCCCGATGAAAAGGCAGGTCGTAGATCTATATTTGAAGAAGATCCAGGATAAGCATGGTTTTAGGATCCATGCACACAAATTCAGGCACACCTTTGCCGTTAAGGCCATAATGGACAATGTTCCACTTAATGTGTTGCAGCAGTGGCTGGGACACTCATCTGTCTTTACCACCTCAATATACACGCAGATAACAGGTATGGATACTTCTGAGTTCATGGGGAGGGTGAGATGAATAAGCAAAGACCACTCAAGAAACCATTTCATTGCAAAGGATGGTTTAAATTGGAGGGATTCATAGAATGGAGGACTTAAAATATTACTTGGTTGGGATAGATAATGTATTCTTAAATTCAAAAATCGAATTGATGATGGATATAATAGAATTCAGTAAATTCATTAGAAATAACGGTATCTATAATGTATTCATAAGTGAATACTCTGAAAAATTTACTGTGATGAAAAATATAACTCCAAAGTTTAAGGACTCTAACATTTTCTTCGCATTTGACTGCAATAAAGAGTTAATGCTATGGACTGATTCTTGGGGATACTTATCCATTGAAGATTTTGAAGAGAGCTCGAAGAATGGGATTTTTCATTCAATAATTAGCCTGAAGAATAAATACTCAGATTGTGACAATTGGAAGGATTCCATCGGTTATAGATATGAATCTCTAAGGTTACATGGATATAAAAATGCAGAGGATGTAGAAAAATCAGTTCAATTCTTTCAAGGGTACCTTTTTCATTATGAGACATATAAAAAAGTTCAAAATTATGTAAAAAAGGGAGAATTTCAAGATATAACTCAGACGATCATTTCTTTTAATGCCGCTTTTAATGATATTTACGATTTTTATGATGCAAAGGAAATGGGAGCCGAGAATATAGAAACTCTAACCTCTATGAATTTGCTTAAAAAACTTAAGCTTAAATTGAAATTTAAGGACTTTACCTCAGCATTGCTTTTTGCAGTAATGCTTAAACTCAAAAAGTCGATGAAAGATAGTAAGGGTGAACGGGAGATAAGATTTAATGAAATAAAAATAGAATTAGAGAAACACTTACCCAAAAACGTTTGCGAAGGTTTCAGGAAGGTTGAAAGTGATGAGGATCTAGAGGAAATAATTCAAAATGAATACGGTTTCTCAATGATTGGATTCTATAATGAAAACAATAAGGAATTCCATTTCTCAAAGTTGAAAGTTTACATAGATGCTAGCAACGTAATCCATAACGGACAAAGAAAGGGTGGCAAGAATACAAACACCGTCAATCCTAAAATAGAATTTTTAGAAGAATGCATCAAAAGTCTAAAAGAACAGGGGATAAAGGTTACAGGAGCATTCCTGGATTATAGTAAAAATGATTTGCTGAAGCTCGAATCTATTAAATCCTCAATGGATTCTAGTAATAATGAATTGTCAAAGTCTGAATCCGTTAAAGAGTTCAATAAATACCAAGAACTAAAAAAGAGGGAATAAGACTGACTGAAACTATGAAAAACGAAACTGCCGATGAAAGATTAATTCAGAAGCTTAAGGATGACAAAAACTGCTATGTTGTATCAAATGATAGTTTCGAAGAATTCAATCTCACAAAATCTCAAAGAAGGAGGCTCATAAACTTTAAGAGGATGAGTGACGGGAAATATAGGTTATCTATAGAATTTTATGAGAACGAAGAGATAGAACTGAAAGAATTCATTACAGAGAAAATAGAAGATTTAGATAAATATGAAACGGTGGCAAGTCTAAAGAATATAGGTAATTGGCCATACCCAGACAAATATGGATACTTGGAAATCTCATCATTCTTAAATAAATATTTAAAAGATATGTAATTCAAACAACTGAATTTTTCCTTTTAATATATGCCTTGAGAACTTCTCTAAACATTTTTCCGTGGTTTTTATATCTTATATGAAGCAACTCATGGGTTATTGCCTCCCTCCTCAAAGATGGGTCCATGTTTAGCAGTGACTTATTGAATGTGACGATCTTATTGACAGAGCAACTTCCCATCTTAGATTTCATATCTCTCAATCTTATCTGCTTCGGTATAGCATTTATATCTTGTGCTATTTGCCATACCTCCTTCCTGAACTCTTCCTTACTG
>JAKBQK010000540.1 GCA_021835265.1 Thermoplasmata archaeon | reverse complement strand
GGTAAAATAATTAAATTGTATGATCATGATGTGGTGGTCAGTGGCGCATTTTTTTTATACAATAAGATGGTCTGCACTTACTTTAATGCAGGTAATTCAGAAATTGGATTAAAATTGGGAGGAAGCTACCTTTCAATATATAATGGTGTTAATTATGCTTTAAAACATGGAATGTATTTTGACATTGCAGGTTCATATCTTAAAAGAAGTGAGACTTATGAAAAATTATATGAATTTAAAAAAAAGTGGGGTACAGAAGTAGATGTCAGCCAATATATAGGAGGCTCTAATTGCATGGTAAATAAGTTTCTTAAAATGAAACGGAAAGTTTAAACATTAAAAATACAATTATCAACTTTAATCAAGGTCAGGATTGAAACAACATTTGATTTTTTTCTAATTGAGTGGTCTTTATTCACAAAATATTGGAAAAAATTGACGAGTCTAAAGTGATTTATTGATGTCATATTTTTTTGCTTTACTTGTATTTAAGTTAGATTAGTATGCTCTAAACAAGGAAAAGTTTTTAAGTTGAAGATAAATCAATTTTGATGAAAATAGGAAAAATTTTTTTCCTTGATGTGTTTTTTACTGTAGGCATACTTTTAATTGTAACTGCCGATATTAAATCAGCGGTTTATATTTATTGGTGGCCAAATTCAAACTTTAATATAATATCATTTTCACAACTCTTCAATAACTTCATTTCTCTCCCTATTGAAATTTCAAGTTTATTATTTAACAATAATCCTAAATTATCTCTTATCTTTACATATTGGATAATTTATTTAATCACTATTCCAATTTCACTTTACCTAACCAGAATTTTTCTAGAAGAAACTGCCTCTATAATGAGTTTTATATATAAAGTTTTATTTCCATATATATCTATTTTGTTTTTTCTATTTCTTCCATTAAATTCCAATTCTATTTTGTCGTTTGAAGGTGTTCAAGTTGGAGCTTTTGCCTTTCAAATTTTTATAATTTATTCAATTCTATTATCCGCCATTATTTTTTCCCTTACTATGAAAGTAAAATTTTTTCTCGTCTTTATAATATTATTTTCAATTTGCTCTTTTCAATTTGCATACCTTTCAACAATTTTTCTCTTAATGATTTTATTGCTTTTTTCTTCCATAACAAGAGGCAAATATTTCAAAGTTAAACCGACTGCACTTACAATAATTGTTCTTTCTATAATTATTTTTATAAAGTTGATTACCTTATCCACATTACCAAGTGGTTTAGCAGTAGTTAGTCCATACCTTCCAAATATCCCATTTGGTTACCCAACAAACCCCATAGATAAAACAATACTCCTCTTTTCATATTCAAATTTATATAGTGTACCATTTATACAATCCTTTTTTGGAGGTCCCTTTTACCCACCACCATTCACATTTTTTACATATACTGTTTTTATAACATTATTATACTTATTAGTTATTGTAGCAGTAATATTAGATTTAACGAATCGTGAATCAAAGAAATTACTTTCATCTTTTTCAATTGCATTGATTTCCATTTATATATTTAATTTAACAATTGGTTCAGATATTTCAACCATAATCCCGGCAGGAAATATTTATTTCAACGTCATATGAACAATTACAAATAACCCAGAATATCTAGTAATTCTAGAACAATTTTTATTTTCTTTAATTTTATTGCTATCGTTATCAACATCATCCTTATACTTCAAAAAACTTGGAAAATATATTAAATTAAAGCTTGCTATGATGTTTAAAATTAGATTCAGGCTCAAAAACAATAATTTTGTTTCATACACTTTATTTGTACTTATTTTGTTGATTCTTTTGTCTCCATATATTTTGAATTTGACAAATCAAAGCACAGATAAAAACTACACTAATTCAGTAGAAGTAGATTCGTATCTTGCTAAACTTGGTACCCCTCTGACTTTTTTTTATTTCCCTGGAAATTATAACACAACACAATTTATGGTCTTATCAAATTATGCAAATTCTCAAACCTATTTAAATGCACAGAAATCTTTACCTCTTTATTATTCCTTAGGTGATAATATACTAACTTCAGGTTTTCTTGGAACAAAAACTATAGATCCTGGTTTTTTTTCCTATATTTTAAGTACATTCAGTTTTAAATATCTCGTAATTTCAAATTTAACTTATTCAAATAATCTGAATAATTCCAGCTACTTTCATTTCATTAAAAATATTAAAGGATTCGAGATATTTGAAGTGACCCCACCTAAAGTCAACTTTAACGATATATTACTCACTTCATCTGTAACTGTACTCAAAAATTTTATTTCGTTAAAAAAAGTTTATCCAGTTTGGCAATATTCTTTTGCAAATTATGATCAATTGAATTACTTAAATGGAAATGGAAGCTTAAAATTATTCATCCCTTATTTCTTTTCTCCATATCGATTCTTTACATATAATTTGAACAAAACAATAATCATCCCATCCGAGTATTCCAGATACACTAATGCAAATACTAATTGGGCAATTGGATATCCACAGGACTATCCTCAGGAGACCTGGACAAATGTTGCAAATACACTTTCAAATTACCAATTTCAAAATGATCTCAATCCATTGTACGGTGTAACTTTTTCAAATGCAAACAACACTTTACTTTCTTTTAATGCTAAAATGGTTGATGGAAATTATATGGTACTATCTAGAGTATTATTCAGCAATAGAGGAGGTGAAATGACTTTTTCGATTAATGGAATAAAAACTATTTTATCAACGAATTCTAACCTTTCTTATTTTTCATTCATTCCAATTTCAACTGTAGATATAAACAATGGAAATCTCCAAATTATTTTAAAAAACAATTTTGGTTTGAACGCAGTTAATGTTTTTTATTTAATTCGGGAAAATGTGTTTAATTCTACAATGAAACAAATAACAGGAGGTTTAAATGACACAAATCTAAATAATCTAACATATAACTATTCTATATAGGGTATTCTGAAACGCTCATTTACAACAAAATATAATTTTATTCATAGAAAATTCTAATTTGATAGTGTACATGAATTGCTGTAATTTCGAAAAGATCCGGTACAACCCTAATCTACCTCCATGTTCATATACTTTCTTCCGGTGATCCACTCTTCATTTATGTCCATCATTATGGTCACAACAAGTCTCAGAATGGACTGTTCAGACGGAAATACACCTATCTTCTTTGTCCTCCTCTTGAATTCAAGGGTCAGTCTCTTCAGGACGTTTGTCGTTCTCAGTCTTTTCTTGCATAATTCACCGTACGCCTTGTCGTTGTATAGTGAAGGATACCATCTTTCAAACATGTCAGATGCCTTGTCCAACCCTTCCTTTATGAGGGTATCCTGTGCCTTTGATACAAGGGATTCGTTTTCAAGGGCCTGATTTACGATCTGCATTACTGATGGTCGTTTCTTCTTCGGTATGAGTTTCATGAGGTTTCGCATGAAATGGACATGGCAGAACTGCCATGCTGCACCCAGGAATGATCTTGTTACGGATTCCTGTATGCCCTTGTGACCATCTGATATCACCAGTTCAATGCCTTTAAGGCCCCTATCTTTCAGATAATCAAAGAATGATTCCCGATCCCATCTCCGTTTCAGAATCACACATAGTTTGCTTGAAAGTATCTCCCTTTTCCCTCACTGTCAATGCCAATGTACATATACAACGCTTTGTTCCCAAATTTCCGTCTTCTCCTTATCTTGAAGTATGTTGCTTCTATGTAGATGAACTTCTTTCTTTAAAGGAATGATTTTACCTTTGAGTCAAGTTCAGATGCAAGCGTTGAGACATATGAAGCGGGATATATTCTAAACCCCAAGGGATTCAATGACATTCCTGGTGGAAACACCCTGTATGTATGATTCCAGTATTACGGAGTTGAGGGCATTCTCAACCCTTGAATATCTCTCAAATACATGGGTGCTGAAGGAAAACTCCCCTGTCTGCGGTTTCTTAAGATCCAGATTCCCGTCTGTTGTTTTCAATGAGCTCTTTCTTGAACCATTCCTGTGTCCCTTTCTCTCTTCCGATCTCTCGTAGGGAAGAGAGGATACCTGTATCCTTGCCACCTATTCCGTGACTGTGTTTAGAAACCCTTCCATGAGCTTTTTCTTTCCTTCCTTGCTGTCCAGAAGAAAACTACTTATTATCTCTTTCATTACATCCAATTGGTCCTGCATTTTTTCACCTATTCAAATCTGAATTGTACAGGACCTCTTCAATTTTACAGCAGATTCAATACACTCTCATAATATGAAAAAGTTTTATTCGTTTTTATAGTAAGAAAACAATAATCTCTAATTTAATATCACTTCAAATGCCTTTAGAAAATTCCAAAAAGAGACTTTAATTTTTACATTTTTCTGGAATCTTGAAATATCAGTACATATCAATAGAATTTTTGGTATTGATCCTTTGTT
>JAKBQK010000191.1 GCA_021835265.1 Thermoplasmata archaeon | reverse complement strand
TCAGATGAACCCGGGTGAGAGGGACCCCCCTCTCTCCAATTTCTCTGTCTGAACTCAACAGCGCTCCATCCATTGCATTTTAATTTTGAAAGCCGATTTATCATTTGTTCTTGGTGATAAACTGAAATACCATATGTTCTCGGGGCAGGATTGCATAACGAATATATCTTCAAGAAAGTTTCTGGGCTACTGCACCTCGGAATAGTAAACATAGCTCTATATGGTTACTTGATTAATCAGTTAAGAAATCTTAACGCTTCATTACAAGGAAGTGGGCAGACAAAAATAGAAAATTCGACTGAAGCCGTGGAATACATGGCCGATCTATCTGCGTCATTGAAGAAAAGTAATCGCTAAAGGTTCCATTTCTTTCTGACGAAAGAATGACTGTAATAGTGCTGATTTTCCTGACAGTTGTTTTTCTTTGTAAATCTTTACCCTAATGAATGATTTTTAATCCAATTCCTGCTATTTCTTTTTCCTTTTCTATGAATTCGCGATCAAAAGTCACAAAGTCATTCGCGTCAAGTATCATGCTGGCGGAAAGATGTAATATATCCAAAGTCTTCATTCTTATTCTAAGGGCGATATCACTGGCGTTGTTGAGGACTTTGTTCATATCCACTTCCGGTACTTCAATTTTAATTTCAGCTAAATAATCAGCAAAAGCTTCTATTTCGTCAACCCCCAGATCCGTTGTTCTGGAAAGGACAGATTTCAGCTCTAAAATTGCGACTGGAGAAGTTACCATCCCCTCACTATTATCTAGGATTCTTAATGCCCTTGAATGATTAACATCCCTCTTGCTAATAAATGAAATTATGACATTTGTATCAATATAATTCACTTTAGTCCCTATCCTTTATTGAAATTTCTGATAGATCCTGAGGTAGGTCAGGAGATCCTCTCTTTTTCCATTCATTGATAATGGCTTGATTTTTCTCTTTTGCTTCTATAGCCTTTTTTGCATTTTTAATCCCATTCTGCATAATCCACCTCAAGGCATCCGCTTTGTTACCAACAAGCTTATATTTTATCATCTTTTCAATCAAATTGAGTGTGTTATCATCTACCCTTATCGCGATAACATTTGTAACCATATGTTTTCACATGTTCACATGCTATATATTCTTATTCTTCCTTTCTGCCTTATCCCTTCACGATGCCTCTTCTTAGCCAATGGTGCTTTTTCGTTCGCAAAAAGATAAATAGGGTTGAAGTGCCTTAAAAACTCCTGAGTTCAGGTGCCCATCATTTCATGTTTTAATTTTAATACCAGCCAGAAAAAATCACCAGACATAAATTCTGAAGCTATTGCCTACCAGAAAGGTCATATTAATTTGTGCATCAGTTGACCTTAATTTTCATGTAACGTATTTCACTTACACACATAGACGTCTGTTAATTGGTCAGTTTCCAAACGTAATATCCTCATTTTCTGCCGATACGAATAATATATCTTTCTTTCACGAGTTTTTCCTGAATTTCGCTCTTTCTATCAAGCTCAGGAAATAATTCAGGTCTCCGGAATCTCTATATTCTTTGAGCATTCTTCTGTCGGCTTCAAGATGATTCCTTAGCTAATCGAAAAATAATGTCATGGATCTGAAATTTTCATCCGCCACAGCCAGTTCTCTCAAGTCTCTAGCAGCAAACCATCTGACGAGAGGATCGAATGTTATCATGTCGAACTTTCCTGTCACATTCTGGAATAGAGCGCCTTCCCGAAACTGTATTCTCGGTGAAACTCTTATATGAAAAAGATTTAAGTGCTTCTTTGAGTGATAGTCATTAATAAAGATGACTGGTGCTGTTTTATCATACCAAAAGGAAACTGTTGATACAGTTGAATTAAGATTTAAAAGGAAGGGTATTGATATTTTTTCTAAAAGACTGTCAGAATTCACTGGATTAGATTTTACGAAAATTGGGGAGAAGTTTAATGACGAGTTGAAAGGATTATTGAGCTATTTGAGGGTGCGTCGAAGTGAATTGGAAGCCATAGGTCTTTCAAAGGATGATGTTTCAATATTCCTAACACTCAACATGATATCGTCTTTTTCACTATGGCTCGGGTTCAATAGGGGACAAGAATATCTAAAATCAGCAAAGGAAGACTTAGAAAATAGATTGAAAGAACGCGTCTCCTCAAAAATATCAATAAGTGAAATCAGGAGTAATTACAAATCCGGCGTCATTATACCAACAAATCTTACTAACCTAGATGACAAAAAACTGATTCAATTAAAGAATCTAGTGATGTCTCTAAATTCATGGGGCAATCTTTCAGGATTGTGGATCATAGGTGGAATTCAAGACCAAGCTTCGAAAATTCTAAGTGAATTAGATAACGTTAAAGTCATAAATGTAAATGAAGACAATGGTCCAGCTAAAGCTAGGAATATTGGAATTGAAAAGGCATTGGCCGCAGATATGGATTTGTTGGTTTTCATGGATGATGATGTCGTGAGCCCGGTCAATGAGACTTTTAAGTTAGTTTGCAACAATGCTGTAAAAGGCAGGGATATTTATTCCCCAAAGATTGAAAGTTATTTGAGCACATGCTATGATTTGTTCCATGACCTTGACGGTACTTTGAATGGAGTTTATGAGCCTGATACAGAATATAAAAGCCTTGTTTATGGAACTACGTGTGTAATGATCGCACCCGTTTTTATCTTCGACGATGGGCTGAGATTTGATGAAAACTTCCCTTTAGCCGCAGGAGAAGACATCGATTTTTGCATTAGGGCTAGGGCGAAAGGTCATATGATCGTTCCTGCTGACGACCTTGTTGTCAAACACAATTATGGATATGATGAAACCAAAGACTCACTCAAGAAATTCGTTTCAAGATTTGTCAGGTACGGTGAGGGAAATAGACTTATAAAAACTAGGCAACCGCAATACTTCGACACTTTAACTTATTCCATTCGACGTCCTACACAAAACAGACAGAAGAAAGCAACGATATTTCCTACACCAATAAAGATTCTTTCAAACATATTCGCGAGGTGCCTAGAATGAAGGCATTGATAACCGGTGGTGCAGGGGTTCTTGGTAGCACCCTTACCAAGCTTCTCCTGAGGATGGGGCACCAAGTTACTGTCTTGGATTCATGCAGGAAAGAGGAGGCTTGGAGGTTATTTGAAGATGTGGGCTCGATTGATTATATATGGAAATCAGAACAAGATATTACTGTGACTGACCTATATAATTATGACATAATTTTTGATTGTGCAATTGGGTTTGCAGATCGCCCTTTTGGCTCTGAAAGTCCACAAAATACTACTTCATCAAACATTTTCCCATCCCTTTCGCTGCTTGAAAAGGTCAGAAGGCTTGAAAGAAGGCCATTAGTTGTTTATCCATCATCATTCAATGCTTTGTATGGATTAGGTGACAATGTCACCATAACTGAAGAGGCATTACCTTCACCCACCTCTATTTACGGCTGGACAAAGGCAGCCGTAGAGCTCTTGTATCGCACCTACTACTATGCATATGGTATTCCTGTTGTCATAACTAGAACCTCGTCCACATTTGGTCCAGGTGGACGGAGCGATGAACTACCTCACAAACTGATACTTTCTATATTGGATCATCAAAGGTCGTTCCCATTGCGTTCTCCTCAAGCCAAACGACTCTGGACATTTTCAAAGGATGTATCTTCATTCTATGAGGCATTTATAGCGAAGTTTGAGGAAGAGGCTCATATTTTTCCCGGTAAAATTCTCCATCTAGGAGGTAACAAAGACGATAGAATAACAACTAATATAGAACTAGCCAACTTGATTTCATATATTGCTGATTCTGATACTGAAATCATTGAGGATGAATATGAAGCTGGAGAAGTGGTGAATGGGAAGCCGGTAACCTTTGTGCAAAACGCAGTAGAGACAAGAGAATTTTTGAACTGGAAACCAAACTATTCTCTTGAGAATTCCCTGAAGGAAACCATTGAGTGGTTCAAAGATCATAAGTTTAGATACAATAGTACTGCATCAAACATGTCGAAGAAACCCGCTAGACTTGGCCGTATTACTGGCAAATAGGGTCTAGAGTGTTCATTTATGGGAGATTAAAATGGTTGAATCTGAAGAAAAGCCAAGTAAGAATCGGACGCAGATAGAGACAAAACGAAACAAAGATAGTAAAAATAGCAACTCAGTCAGCCCATTCATGATAATAATAGCTGTAGTCCTTTCAGGTTTGGTTCTATTTTTCCTGTTCCTTCACACATTTGGTTCTTCCAAAGACCCTGTTGATTACATAACGCTTGGTCTGCTTACCCTTCTTGTAGTAAGCTCGCTAATCCCATTTGCAAAATCGATCTTGCTTCCAGGTGGTGCAGGTGTTAATTTGTTAAGAATGGACGACCCTGCAATAACGAATGCGAATAAAAGTGTGGAAAAACTCCCATAAGCCA
>JAKBQK010000551.1 GCA_021835265.1 Thermoplasmata archaeon | reverse complement strand
GTATTTGTAACTATGATAAGAAGAACACGAGTGAAGGCAGCATTCATGTGCCTTGGATACAATTTACTGACGCTTGTGTCATTGGAAAAAAATGGAAAGGTAGCGGCAGCTATCAAAAAATAATGAAAAAATAGGGTAAAATAGGAAGAAACCAGAGGATACAGATCGAGGAACAGTCGTTTAGGCATGAAAAAGTGCTAAAGGTCGATCAATTTCCTGAATAAACGTAGAAGAAGAGGCTTATTAGGAAACCTCATTAATAGAATTATATAGGTTTATAAAATACCTGAACTCCCTATCTCCGACATAAAAATTTTTATTAGTAAACATATGATCAAGTCGAATCATTAAGTGGGTCAGGGTTTTCCTTAAAAGGATTTTAAATCCCTCTTCTCTGTAAACTTGAATAACCATACTGTGAAGTGATTTTTCATCATTATTATATGCCTCGTAGTATTTCATCTATTTTCACTCATGTCTTGTCTTAGACAATTTCTAACAACATATTAATTTTTGTATATGTCAGACTCTCCACATGTCTGACAGATCTAACTGACTATTTATTCCTGATTATGTCGCACAGTGAACTAATGTCAATATTGAAGTGTCTGACGGGGTAAAATTTGGGGAATTGATTTCTAAGCATGATTCCAAAAGAAACAAACCCCGGATCAGAGATGCAAAATCATCAAAAAAGTTTTTCTCTTCGTGCCTGAACAGTGTATTCACACCCGAAATAAGTTCTTATTCGAGATTTGGTGTCGGAGACATTGTTGCAGTTGCAAGGAATGAAATGACTCACAAGCATTACGTGGAGACATGGGTATGAAACAATTCTTCCAAACATACCCCATCCGCCGATACGGTATTCAGGAGGATACATGCAATTGCATCAGAATCACACAGGCGTAAAGGATCAAGGGCGTTGAAAAGGGAGACAAACCATTCCGGAATTGAGAGGCTGTCAGAACTCATTGGCCTTACTGTAAAGATGGCAATATCAAAGGGTGTTTTCTCCGAACCGGTGAATGTTGCCATTGACAAGCACGATGAACCATATTATGGCATGGAGAACAGATACCTGATCAATGCACCATTCCATAAATTCCGTGGCACCAGCAAGGCCTACAGATTCGCAACACTTGAATCTGTGAAGAACGCGAAAGAATCACACTGTCACTGACAACAAGAGATCCGCTTGACGGGATAGACAATGCGTCTGAAGTGGGATATCTTCTGGAACATTCAATGTCACTGAATGTGAAGATTGGTATGGTACTCATTTAAATTGAAATGTTTCGCACATCTCTGGACAATTTGGAAAATTAATTAAAGGACACTGGTTTGCCCCCCTAAATAATGAGACAAAGTTGTCCTATAGGGTTAAATATATATTAAGAAACGAATTGAAGGGGGTTTGGAGGGAACAATGATAGAACGACGAAGATGGAAAGCGGATGAAAAACTTGCAATCATAAAGGAGGTCAAGGAGAATGGCAAGGTTGTTGAAACATGCCGTAAATACTCCGTAGATCCGAGCATGTACTACAAATGGAAGGAGTCCTATGAAAAGTTTGGACTGGATGGCCTCAAGCCCCATTACAGGAGAATGGAACCATGGATAAGGAAGATCATGAAGGAAAATGAGAAACTGAAGAAACTCCTTGCAGAGAAAGAACTGGAAAATGCGCTGCTAAGTGAATACATAAAAAAAACGATGGTGAGGAAACAATGAAAATGGCAGTTGAATATATCGACAAGGGACTCGGAATAAGCGATGTTGCGAATATCCTTCACCTTCCAAGATGCAGCTTCTATCGTAATAGTGGGTCCAATGAAAAGCCTTCATTAAAGAAAGGAAGACACAACTCCATGTTCACCGTCAGGAAAGATGGCAATGAAAACATCATTGTGGATAACAGCATTGTCGTAAATGAAATGGGGATACTTCTCTCAAAGGAGTTCGTATGCTACGGATACAAGAAAACGGCAAAACAGCTGATCAGATACGGATACGTGATAAACAGGAAGAAGGTGAGGAGACTCATGGGTGAGAATAACCTTCTCAACCACTCATACAATTAAAGAAAGCCGGTAACAAGGGTTGTACAGTCCATGGTTGTGGTAGACGATCCGGATCGGGTGTGGGAATTTGACATAAAGTATGTCCGGATTCATGGAGAATCAAAGAACGCCTATCTCCTGTCAATGATTGACTGCTACACAAGGGAAGTCGTAGGACATTATTTAGGGTATCACTGCACAGGTAGCGATGTGAAAGAAACAATGGTTTTAGCATTTGATCGGAGGGGGCTGGAGAACATTTCAGCAATATGTATGAGAAGTGACAACGGAACACAGTTCATATGCAAGACCCTTGAAGATTTCCTCTCAATGATGAATATATCTCATGAAAGGATCCATCCTGCGACTCCAAAGGAGGATGCACACATAGAATCGTTCAATTCGATTCTGGAAAGAGAGGTCATAAGAAGATTCGAGTTTGATAGCATTGAAGAAGCGGAGTCCACGGTTAGAAGATTTGTGGATTTCTATATCAATGAGAGGTTGCATACAGCGATAGGATATATTACACCAAGGGAGATGAATAAAAAATGTATAGAAAAGCTTCAGAAAGATTGAAATCTTATAAGACAATATTGTCTCCAATTAGGGGACCTAACCAAAACATGAAAAATAATAACTCATTTGATCCAGACAATGTGTATCAAGAAGTTCTAAAATTTTGCGCTAACGATGATGAGAAAAAGTACGCTTATGTCCATAAGGCGCGTTTTTCTTTTATGTTGAGTAAGATAATACCACTTGTGAAACCAGGCATGAAGATTGCGAGCATAGGATTATCTATTTTCGATCCTATTATGAATCAAATTTTAAAAGAATCTCATACCTCGTATTACCTCTTGGTTCCTAATATTGAGTATGCAGATAAATTTGAATCTTCTCTGATCGACAATTTAAACCTTATTAATTACGATGTGTGTTCGTCTGAACCGCCAGTTGAAAATCAAGAATTAAGATTCGATATGATCCTTTTCTATGAGACTCTTGAACATCTTCTCTACCCAGACGAACTTGTTCTAAAGAATATTACTAAGATCATCAACGTTAGTGGAGTACTTCTCGGTAGTGTTCCAAATGCATTGAGCATCGGTCGACGAATATCTGTGTTATCTGGTAAAAATACGTACTGGCCGAAGAAGGATATAGTCAATGGTGTATTCTACGGGTACGGTCATATAAGGGAATATGCGATTTACGAAATGAAAGAATTACTGTCTGAGGAATTTGAGAACATTAAGATATATGGGTACAGTCCATACGGTAGTAAGACCAAAATAAATATTCTTAACACACTTCCCAATAGTCTGAGATCTACAATTTTTTTTGAAGGGGTAAAGAAGGTAACATCATGGAAATAAAGTCAGAATCTAAACCACAGTCAAAAAATATCCACGTCATGATTTACACCGAGGCATTTTACCCGCAGATAGGAGGAGGAGAGAATTATTGCGCTGATTTGGCCACAACCCTAGTGTCTTATGGATTTAAGGTCACCATTATAACTCCAGTGCAGTCAAAGGAACTTGAGAGATTTCCTTTCATCGTTGCGAGATTATTCCACCCCTTAAAATTATACGGGTTTAATTTGAATTTTCTTGAAATTCTTTCTTATATCAGAAGATATCGTCCTTCATTATTTCACATAAGCGGACCGACTCCCATCGACTTTTTGCTTCTTCTTATCTGTAGAATAACCGGAGTTCCGGCAATTGTTACTTTCCATGGCAAGTTCAACACAAGAGTGGGGCGTCTAGTTTTATACATACAGGGAAAATGGTTATATTCTTCGGCTCGAACAGTTTTAGTGCAGTCTGTAAGAGAAATGGAATTTTTCAGGAATCTGGGCCTGGATTCTCACACGTTGAAACTTTTCTACTTTAGTGGTGTGGACAGGGAGAAATATAGTTGCAATAAGTGTGGATATATGAAACCAAATGATCCAACTAATCAGATATTCAAGTTTGTTTTTGTAGGTGGTTTAACGAAATCACGACCCTACAAGGGAGTCGAGAATCTAATGAAGATATTTAGCAGTCTATACGATACTGGTTTGAATAATATATTTTTGGAAATCATCGGCGATGGAGACCTTTTACCAGAACTCAAACTTTCAATGCGCAACTACAGTCAGGTAAGCTTCCTAGGAAGACTTCCAAATGAAGAACTTGTGAGTAAATTATGTAGCGCCAATATGTTAATCCTTCCTTCTGTTTCCGAGGGAGAGGGATTTGGCAAGGTTGTGCTGGAGGCATTAAGTTGCAATTTACCTGCCATGGTTTCCAAATTTGCAGGAATTTCAGAATTAATAAAGAAGTATGATGCTGGCATTGTTTTTGATCCAAATG
>JAKBQK010000253.1 GCA_021835265.1 Thermoplasmata archaeon | reverse complement strand
TATTCGTGTCTGTTCCCCAACTTCCACGGGGATTTTTGCAGGCAGTGTTTTTACAACCTTGAACAGAAGACCAGAATGACCGGCAAGCGTTAGGCCAGGTACGCTTATATTGTCGCCTTCCAGCATCGGCCTTCTAATCAGGGCTTTTTGAACGAATTCATCTATTCCTTCTCCGAATTTCAGCCTCTGATCCTTCCTGATTATTGGAGCCAGGGTTATTTTCTTGGCCTCTTCCACCTGGACTCTTCTGACCTTGACCTTATCTCCAATTGAGACGCCACAGTTATTTCGCATCACGGCATCTATACGAACGATGCCTTTGTTTTCATCCTCAGGCCGGGCTCTAAACACCCTGCCAATTGTTTTTTTAGTTTTCTCTATTTCCACTACGTCCCCAATTTCGGCGCCTAATGTCACACGTGAATCTTCATCTAATCTTACCCTTGACATACCCGGGTCGGTCGAGTTTGCCTCAGCTACTCTAAGGATTATTGTCTCTCCAATTGCCATAACCTCATAATTGATCATCGGTATATTAAAATACTGAATTAGGAATATTTACTATAAAAATACAGATCATTGGTGTATTTCTATGAATATAAACAATTCTGTATCTGTTATTGGAACGATCTTACACCCGGAACGATCTGTTTTAAAAGTCCTGATAGGGAACGAATATTAACTAAACCGTGATACCTCCTAAGTTTCTATGACTGCCCCAGACTTATTAGTAGTAGGCGCTGGAATCACCGGACTCTCTTCTGCTTTTCATATAAAAGAGGAAAATCCCGATCTTGAGATTACAATTATTGACAGAGCGCCTACTTTTGCGCAGGGTAATACAGCAAAGAGCGCTGCCGGATTTAGGGACCTTTTCACCTCTGATATCAATTTTAGGCTTTCCAATAGCACTATTGCTTATTACAGAGATATTCAGCAGAAAAACGGCTATGATCTGGGGATGAAATTCGCAGGTTATCTGTTTCTCTTGGGTGAAAACGACAAAAGGGCAGAAACATTGAGAAAACTATCATCAAAAACAGCATTGAAATTTTACGATAAATCAGATATGTCAGAAGATGAATTTCTTGTGCTTGATCAGAATGATGAACAGTCCAGGATCATGGGATTGAAGAATATTGATGTCGGAATTCTCGGAGAAAATTGTGGGATTATTGATCCGGATCTGGTTTGTAATTTTTACTATAATAGACTAATAGAAATGGGTGTTGAATTCAAATTCAACACGAATGTTGAAAAACTTAACATGACTCCTGTGAATCCGTTAAATTATCCAGGAGAACCATTTCTCTGGCAGGACAAGACTGTTTCAAGCTTGACCACAAACTCCGGCGAAATAACGGCTGCAGAGTTTCTCTTCGCTACGGATGTCTGGACTACTGGTTTGCTAGATCCCCTGGGAATAGACAGTCATATCAGGCCCAAGAAAAGACAGATTTTTCAGGTAACAGGAGGACAGATACAGGACATGGTGTCTCAGTCACCATACACTGATTCAAAAATTTACCCCTTTACAATTCTTCCTTCGAGGGGAGTATATCTCAGACCTGCCCCCAAGGAAAAGTCATTCTGGGTGGGCGTGGCGGATGATATAGGAAGGGACTTCTCATTTAGTGAGAACCCTGAACCAGAAGATGATTTTTATAATTTAAGCCTCTATCAGATTGCACAGTCATACGTTCCATCGGTACGATCCGGTAAGGTGACTTCTAAATGGGCAGGTTACTATTCTTATAATACCATAGACAAAACTCCATACATTTTCAGGTCACTAAACCTTATTATTTCTACCGGCACAAGTGGTAGTGGAATTTTGAAAGGGGATGCCATAGGTAGGGTTACAGCGTCGGTATATGACCGCAGCGAGAAGACAAAACTTTACAATGGCCTGGAGGTAGAAACCGAAAAGTTAGGAGTAGAGGGACGCAACATTGACAAAGAATCAATAATTCTTTAAGTAATTGACCCAACTCGTGTCGTTGAAGATATGTTCTCATAAGAGATACAAAAACGGATGCCACCTGGTATTCCTAATGGAGAAAACTTGATAATTGGCTGCTTCTTTTAGGAGTATTACAAAGGTAATGAAAACCTCTGTGATTTAAGTTTATATTTTTCTCAATTGAAATCTCGTGATTATATTTTTGTATCGATTTAGAACGTTTTACTGGGGAAAAATTGAGCCATATTATTAATAAAGCATTGTTTCATTATTGTTTACCCATTCTATGTTTTTCATCTTGAGAGGCAAAACATTTTGACTGTTCTTAAAATATCAAGGGTAAGATTAATATAAATCGTGCCATACTAATGGCATGGAATCGGTAATTCCATTTTCATTTTTTCTTAATCACGTAATGGTTATTGCTGTGAGCGTTAATGATAATGAGCGGAAATTCATTTTTGACACTGGAATCGGGATTACGGTCCTCACTAACGTATTTGCGAAAAGTATCAACGCGAAAACTAAAGGAATTTACTCTGGAAAGCGTATGTCGGGTCAGGTTATTTCCATGCCTCTAGCAGAGTTACGAAAAATAAAAGTAGGACCCATTGAAAGGCATGAGTTTACAGTTGGTATTTTTGATACGACAGGATTCCCTCCGGAACTCAACGAAATCAGCGGGATACTTTCTCCTGATTATTTTGGAGATGTCATCTTTACTCTGGATTACGAAAACAGCGAGATTCTATTGAGAGAAAATATCAGTAAAATTGAAGATCTTTGTGAATTTGTAGTTCCATTAGATATTGATAAGACAGACAATTCGATTTCCATTTTTATCAACGCCATTACTCCTTCGAAAAAGAAAGTAAGGCTTGAACTGGATAGTGGGAGTGATATTTTAATTCTTAATGATAGACTTATGGACGAAATGGGAATCAACACTGACGATCCTCATCTAAAAATTCTGAAAAGCATTGATGAAACCGGAGAAGATTACGTAAGGTATATTACCGCTTTACATGGCAAATTTGCTATTGCCGGGGCTGAAGAGATTTTTCAGTTGAATCCCCGTGTTGTTTTTCAGGACATTGTATATGATGGTTTGCTCGGGAATGATTTTCTGAGAAGTTACAAGGTAACTTTCGATTTGAAACTTGGCAAGGTTGGATTCTCTCATTTTGGTAAATGAAGTTCTATCGCACGGATTTGTTATTAGCTGTTTTCATGCAGGGGCAACCTCCAATTTAGACAAAGTGTGTGCTGTATATAAGTGCAAACAATTTGTTACTACACGTTTAGGTTAAACCTACATAAAAGATAATAATTCAAAAATGATCGTTTGTTTGATACAATTGGTACTGCCTGTTTTGGCTTTTATATGAAACTATTACTTTGTTCAATGAATTTATTTTGAACGATGCCGAGGGCCGGATTCGAACCGGCAAACCCCTGCATGAATGGACCCTAAATCCATCGCCTTTAAGCTAGCTCGACAACCTCTTCAATAGTACTTTTGACAATAAAGCAAGAGGTATTAGTTGTCCCACACCAGAAAATAACGGTTTAAATATTTACTTAGAATTAACTTTCATGGCAAGAAGACGGATTTGAGGACCCAATGAACGAATTCGATGCATCGAAAAGAATTATTACGCAATTTTGCAGATAAAGATCAGGGTAATATATGGCCAAACAGACTATTACATATGATGTTTCTTCAATCATTGAGAGAACATGAAGTTCACGATAAACGTTCAAACAATAGAACATTGATCCTTTTTACGTTTCTGAACGTATAAACTCACTTTGAGTAGGTTTGAGATGGGAATGTCGAATAAACAAGGATTACGATCCTTCTCGTTTCGTGTCCCTTGTTTTCTATTGATTATAGAAAATTCCGGAATGACAAAGAGTAATATTTTCCGTTAACTGAGGCTAGAAGGTTAGACTTGCATTTATCAGTAAGACTAGAGTAACGTTGCCATCAAAGCCATCATCATTGGGATACTTGTTTTGCCAGGTTCCTTTGGGAATCTAAACAAGCCATCCTCGCATTTTATCATTCCAGGGAACTGTTGAAACATAGAATGGTCGTATTCTTTGAACAGATCAAGTTTCATTCCACTTTCGGAAATTCCATTCAGAACATCACTTAATCTAACCATGAATTGATAATTTGGTAAGGCGTCATATTCGGTTCCACCCACGTAATCCAGCCCCTTATATTTGTTTGGGCTCTCTTTGAAATAGTCGAATTTTACAACTAAATCCCCATCTTGATCAGAATCAAAAAGATGGATAAAGGGGTGTTGATCATAGAGAAAGAGTTTTCCTCCCTTATGGAGAAGTTTGGAGGCAGACTTGATAAGCTGCTTGATTTCTGGAAACCAAACAAGAACCCCTTTGCTAATGTATATCAGATCAAACTTCTTGTAAAATTCGTGCGGAATGTCTAAGACGTTACTCTCGACAA
>JAKBQK010000033.1 GCA_021835265.1 Thermoplasmata archaeon | reverse complement strand
ATTAGAATTGCAGAAAAACTTCCATAAGATATCTCAGTTTAAAAAAAAAGGAAAATACTTTAGTAATCAATTGATATGATAAATTGGTAGCTATGTCAAGAATAATATTACATGAAAAAGATAGACCCTATGTGATAAAGGCTGGAGATCAGGAACTACATATATGTGCTTGTGGGTTGTCGGGAAATAAGCCTTATTGTGATGGTTCTCACAAGAAAACACTGGACGAAAAAGAAGGAGTTTTCATGTATGACCATGAAGGAAACAGGACAAAGGTAGAATCCTTCTATCCAAAACAGTAAATTTTTTCCCAGACTTTTAAAAAGATAAATTTCTTTTAAAATAGTTTATTTTTTTAGATGATTAAATATTAATGTTTCGATAGTGACTGGCTCTGGAATATATTTCAAGTTATTTCTGGTAATCTTCGTTGAGTTTTTAAATAGAGTAAGTTAGGATATTATTTTAATTCCTCATTATATTTAGGTCCAAACTTTTTATACATTTCTCTCATAGTATCACTGTCAAGATGGGTATATATTTCAGTGGTACTTATGCTGGAATGCCCAAGAAGTGTCTGAATGAATCTTATATCACCTCCGTTTTTAAGAATATTTGTTGCAAAAGTATGCCTCAGTGTGTGAGGTGTTACCTTTCTTGTGATACCTGCTTCCTTAGCAATAGTCCTTATTATCTTCTCTATTGTTGAAGTATGGAACATACTGCCCTTGTTGCTTGTGAAGAAATAGGGAGAATTAACCTTTCTTTCCAATTTTGATTTATAATATGACTTCAAAGATTCCATTACCTTATCAGAAACCAGTGCAATCCTTTCCTTATCTCCCTTTCCACCGTGAATCATTATTTTTCCTGTGTCAAACTCTACATCTTCACTTTTCAGATTGCACAGTTCACTGACCCTCAGACCTGAATTTAAAAGTAAATTTACTATGTTATAATCCCTGGGGTTTTTACTGCTTGCCCTTAGAAGACGTGATGATTCATTTTCGCTTAGATAAACTGGCATTTTTCTGGATCTCTTGGGTGGCGTCAGATTCTTTGGAATTTTAATATCCTTCACCTTCATTGCATACTTTAGTGCCTGAACTGCCAGATACTGGCTATTTTTTGAATAATTTCTCTCCGTCGCCAGATAGAATTTGTACTTTTCTATATCACTGGAATCACATTGTTCAAGAGGTTTTTTAATAAATTCTAAAAAGACTTCTAGAAGAAATGAGTACTGCTTAACAGTTCTTGGACTTCTTCTTTCAGATATCATTATGTTCCTGATTTGGTTCACTGTGTCTTGGGCCCTCTGATCTGATATCATACAAACATTATGTTATCTGAGGAATAAAAGATTATCCTATACGAGAGATTAGAAACATTTACATTTGAAATAATAAAATGTTGAATTTTATCTACAGAAGTGCTTTTAGTGCCCTGTCCAGCTGTGGATCCTTGCCTGAAGCAAATTCTTCTGGAGAAACTTCAACCTCTATTGTTGGATCTGTTCCGTAATTTTCAACACCCATACCCACATCAATAAAGCTGAATGCATATTCCGGTTGAGTGACAACGGTTCCATCTATGAGTCTTGTCATTGGGTTAATACCAATAACGCCTCCCCATGTTCTGGTACCCACGAGTTCCCCAAGCTTCATCAACTTGAATGCGTGGCTGAATATATCGCCATCAGATCCTGCATACTCATTGGTTACGCAAACCATCTTACCCCTGATGCTGTAGCTTGGATATGGTTCTGGTTCACCAAATCTTGAGATATCTTTCCCGAGGAATTTTCTTCCTAGTTTATCAAGAATAAGCTGTGAAACATGTCCACCTCCGTTATACCTGACATCTACCACCAAATTCTCGTAAGTTGTCTCTTCTGAGAATAATCTATAAAATTCTGTAAAGCCTGCTGGACCCATATCTGGAATATGTATGTACCCAGCCTTACCCCTACTCTTCTCATGAACATATCTCCTCTTGCTTTCAACCCAGTCCCGGTAAATTAAATTTCTATGGTTACTTAGGAGTTTTATTTCATATTCACTTTCCCTCTTGTCCTTGCCTGAAACCACAATATTAACAGTATCCTCTTTTTTATTTAGAAGTGCCTCAAACACGCCGTAATCAAGATTAATATCCATTCCGTCAATTCTTTTTATAAGATCTCCCTCATGAATTTCAAGCCCTGTTGTTAGTAATGGTGACTTTTCACCTTCATTTGATGGATCACCGCAGTATATCTTACGTATATACGCTCCCTTTTCAGTTTCTTCTGTGAATGCACCCAGTCTGGCTGATGGGTAATAGTCTACATTTGTAAGATCTCCACCTATCTCATAGGAATGGGATGTCCCAAGTTCTCCCTGCATCTTCTTAAGAATATCAGATAATTCCGCTCTTGTATTTATCATTGAAATAAGGCCTTCATACTTTTGCTTCACCTTTCCCCATCTGGATAATTTTTCACTGCTCCAGTAACCTTCCCTCATAAGCTTCCAGGTTTCATTAAACATCTGTCTGAACTCTTCCATACGATCTTTTCTGATTGTCAGCCCTGACAGATCTAACTTTCCTTTTTCAAGGTCCTTTTGATTTTCAGCCGTCGAGTCAGAGTTTATGGTGAAATAGTCACCGTTTCGTCCAATGAGAATCTTCTTTCTGTCCTCGGATAGACTGAAGCTGTTGATACCATCAATGACCATTCTCTCTTCCCGCTTCGTGAAATCATAACATAGTAAGGTTGATTTCTTTTTATTTTGACCTCCTAAACTATAGTGCCTGGTTGAACCTTCAATTTTAGATCTTGTGTAGAAAACGACTGAATTTCCAGCCTTCAGCTCCACATAATTATCTGGTTCAATGGGGAAGGCCTGAGATTTCATCTTAAGGTTTTCAAGGTCATATGGCAGTTCCTCGTCCTCCTTGGAGAACTTTGGAGGCATTCCAAGAAATGGATTTTTGCCTCCCTTCTTTATTGCAATTGAGTATGGTTTGAATACTGTCATGAAACCAAGGTCAAATATAAGATTATCATAGGTTGGGTCGAGAGCTCTGTTCGTGAGGTAATTGAGAAATGCTCCTGAACTGTCAAAAGACGGAGAAAAATCATATGCAGATTTTGATGTTGCCTCGTATATCTTCTTTTCCTCTATGTTATAGATCCTAATTTGTGAACGATTTGAAGAAAGTCCAAATGAATATGCTACAAGTTTGGAATCATTGCTAATGTCAAAGTCGTTCAGCCTTCCTCCTGGACTCTTATCAATAAGGGTTTTTGAGCCTGACTTCAGATCAATGATGTAAAGTTCATGTCTGTTATTAGATATTATAACATTCTCTGATCCTTTTATTGCTCTCATATTCATAATAATTCCAATATCCATTGGAATTGACTTTTCTTCCTTCCCATTCCTTCTGTATATTACTACACCATCTTCTCCTTCTATCTCCTGTACGGCTGCAAACCTTTCGCCATCTAGCCTATCTATGTTTCTGATCCTTCCATGAAAAGTTGAGTTTAGAGTTACGGGAGCATTCATATATTTGCCCTTCAGAATACCTCTTCCCCGTGATACTATAGAAACATTTTCTTCATCGAAGAGGTGTATCCTTTCTATATTCTCGGCCACATTGTTAAACTCGTAATTTTTAGCGGTGAATTTAGAATCGATCTTTATTTTTATTTTTCTAGATTTTCCTTCTTTTATATCGAATAAGTAAAGTTCACCTGCAATAGTAAATACGAGGTTATTTCCATTACCATTCATAGGTCTAACGTCGTGTTCCTTGAAATCTGTAAGCTTCTCTATTTTCCTAACTGAGAAATCGTAGGCATATACATTTGCAGTTCCGTCTCTGTCAGTTACAAAGTATAATTTTGATCCTATTACTACTGGAGAGTGGATATTTGTCTCAATTTCAAGTAGTTTCTCAAATTTTTTGCTCTCCTTAAATTTGAACCAAACCTTACCCCTAGTTCCTCCCCTGTAGTTTTTCCAGTATGGTACCTCCATTGTATTTCTTCCCAGAAGTATACCTTTATCAGAAAACTGGATTGTGTTTCCGTATCCGTATTCTGTCTTTTCCATTTTTCTTGTTTTTAGATTTATAGAGTAGAACTCAGTTAGTCCTCTCGTAGGTTCGTATATATCAGAGTATATCATGATACTGGTAGAATTTATCCATCCTGCAATTCCTGTTGCAGGTGATCCTATATGAGTCAATTGAATCAGTGAACCACCCTCAGAGTCACATACAAAAATTTCATTTACTCCATTATGTACTCCTCTCATGAGTCGAAAAGCTATGTGGGTGCCGTCTTCTGAGAATTTTGGACTGCTGATAACCCCAAGACCAGAAACGATTCTTTTTGAATTATGCCCGTCTATATCACTTATAAACAGATCATCTTCAGAAACGAAACAAATCTTATCTTCATGGATATCTGGTTGTAGAATGTAATTTCCCATATGGCATAAGAATGAACTGTTATTTTAACTTGTACCACGTTTATAATATCCCATAAATATATTGATTTCAAAAACCAAAGTATGAGAAATGTTTCGATATGGTATTTAAAATACTTTCAAAACTTATAATTGAGTTTAACATCTAGAAATATGAGAAAAGAAGAGTTTTATGATCAGATAGAAGTTGCAAATAAAAAATACAGTATTGTATCACTGAAAAAGCTTAAGAAAGAAGTGCCAAATATAGACAGGGTTCCTATGAGCATAAGGATCATCATGGAAGCAATGGTGAGAAATTTTGACGGAGAATCCATAAGGGAGGAGGATCTAAAGAATATATTTTCCAGGACTCCATCAAACCCGGGCGACTTTGAAATACCCTTCACAGTAGCAAGGGTTTTGATGCAGGACTTTACTGGTGTTCCTGCAGTTGTAGATCTGGCTTCAATGAGAGAGGCTTTCAGAAAACTGGGAGAAGATCCAGAGAAGATAGAGCCAATTGTTCCTGTGGATCTAGTAATAGATCACTCTGTACAGGTAGACTATTATGGTACAGAAGACGCCCTCAGGAAGAATTCACAAAAGGAATTTGAAAGAAATAAGGAGAGATACAGGTTTTTGAAGTGGGCACAGAAATCCATGAAAAATTTGAGGATAGTTCCACCATCTACAGGTATAGTGCATCAGGTGAATCTGGAGTTTCTTGGAAAGGTTGTGCAGGTATCAGAGAAAGATGGGAAAAGGACTGCCTACTTTGATTCCCTAGTAGGAACAGATTCACACACCACAATGATCAATGGTCTTGGAATCCTTGGATGGGGGGTTGGTGGTATTGAGGCAGAAGCAGCAATGCTGGGCCAGCCAGTAACATTTCTCTCACCAAAAGTAGTGGGCGTTAATCTTCACGGTAAGCCAAAGGAGGGAGTAACTGCAACAGATGTGGTATTGACACTGACTGAGTTGCTGAGAAGAAGCAATGTCGTTGGAAAGTTTGTAGAGTTTTATGGAGAAGGCGTCAAACATCTTGCACTTCCTGACAGGGCAACCCTGTCTAACATGTGTCCAGAGTATGGTGCAACCTGTGCTTTGTTTCCAGTGGATGATGAAACAATCTCATATCTTGAACTGACAGGAAGAGAAAAGGAACACATAGAACTTGTCAGGGAGTACATGAAAGCACAGGGAATGTATGGTGTGCAGAATAATATTCAGTATTCAGAAGTAATTGATCTTGATCTTGAACAGATAGAAAGCACCATTGCGGGACCAAAACTACCACAGCAGATGGTGAAGCTTGAGAATTCTGAAACATCCTTCCTTAAGTTCCTTGAGTCTTCAGGAGAATCACATAAGGATAGTAAGAACGGGCAGGTTCAGGTGTCTTTGAAGACTGCATCTGTAAAGCTTAAGGGAAAAAATGTGGATCTAACAGATGGTGACGTAGTGATTGCCGCCATCACAAGCTGCACAAACACTTCTAATCCAAGAGTGATGGTAGGAGCCGGACTTCTGGCAAAGAAGGCCGTTGACCTCGGGCTTACTGTTAACCCAAAGGTTAAGACGAGTTTGGCACCGGGATCAAGGGTCGTATCCCAGTATCTTGAGAAGAGTGGATTACAACAATATCTTAACAAACTTGGATTTGATCTGGTTGGATTTGGATGTACAACCTGCATAGGAAACAGTGGACCCCTTGAAAAAACCATTGAAGATGCAATCGTTAATAATGATCTTTATACAGTCTCAGTACTTTCAGGCAATCGAAACTTTGAAGCAAGAATACACAGAAATGTGAAGGCAAATTATCTTATGTCACCACCACTGGTAGTTGCCTTTGCACTTGCAGGAACAATTAATATAAACCTGAGAAAAGAACCTATTGGAAAGGACAAGAATGGAAAAGACGTATTTCTGAAGGATATATGGCCATCAGACCAGGAAATTAACACCGTTATTTCCAGTGTTCTTAAGGAAGATCTTTATCAAAAAAACTATTCAAATGTCTATGGATTTAGTGAATTATGGAATGAAATGGATGCTCCGGAGGGTGATCTTTATAAATGGGATAATAAAAGTACTTATATCAAGAACCCCCCATTTTTTGAAAACTTTTCATCGAAGTTGCCTAATTATGTTAGAGATATAAAAGGACTGAAATGCCTTGCTGTTTTCGGAGATTCAGTAACGACTGACCACATATCTCCTGCTGGTTCCATATCTAAGGCCAGTCCAGCCGGTAAGTACCTTATTGATAATGGTGTTAAACCTGAAGATTTCAACTCCTTTGGTTCAAGAAGAGGAAACCATGAGGTAATGATGCGTGGAACTTTTGGAAACAACAGAATTTCCAATAAGATGGCATCACAGGTTGGCCCATACACAAAGAAGGAAATTGCAAGTGAGGATGAGTGGATATTCGATGCTTCAATGGATTATATTAAGAATGGAAACGGTTCAATTGTATTCGCAGGAAAGGAATATGGAACTGGTTCCTCAAGAGACTGGGCGGCCAAAGGACCTTATCTTCTTGGCGTGAAGGCTGTTGTCGCCGAAAGCTACGAAAGAATTCATAGAAGCAACCTTGTGGGGATGGGAGTTCTTCCACTTCAATTCAAAGGAAAGGATAATTTTGAATCATTGAACATAGATCCATTTTCAAACTTTGATCTAAAATTGCCAGAAAAACTTTCCCCACATGCTTCTGCAACACTGAGTTTCAAGAAGAAAGATGGAAAAGATGGAAAAATTGAGGTTGAAATAAGACTTGACACTCCAGTGGAAGTGAAATATTTCAATAACGGAGGAATCCTTCAGAATGTTATGAGGAAACTTCTATAAATTTTTTTTAATAGCAATCTGAAAGAAATACTACCAAAATTAAAATTTTTAAAAAATTAAGGTTTGTAAATTTGTTTATTCCCTGTATATGTTGAAATCAAGCTCAGGTGTAGCATTTTTTGCAATATCGTTAAGTTTTGGTTCTATCTCCTGTAATTTCTCTTCTTCCACAGGAATGTATTTCATCTTTCCCTTAGACATCATGTATGATCCAGGGCATAGGACTCCTTCCTTGACAATAATTGCATCTGCATTAAGTGTCAGAATTCCAGCCATTGCCCTTTCTTTTCCCTGGAACGGTGACCCGAAGCCCGGGTTCTCATAGAACTTCTTCTGTTTTGTTTCAGTGTCTATCTCCACAATTGTATTACCATACTCTAGAGGAGTAAGCACATCTTCTTCGTCTACTACTGCTATAACCTTCATAAATGTCCATGCCAAATTCGTTTATTAACTTTATTAATCATTCCTTTATCACCATAATGTGCGTACTCTTTACATTCTGTCACACGATCTGCGGCTAGAGGATAACAAGATTCTTCAAGACGCAACTAAGAAAAATGACATAATTTTCCCAATTTTTTTGAAGGATTCAAAGCTTGAGAAACTTAGTGGTGCGAGTCTTTGGTGGGTAAAAAGCAGCCTCACTAACCTGGCCAATAAAATCGGAATAGAAAGAATACCCATTGTTGAAAGCTCTGGAAGCTATATTCCTGTTTTAAAAGAAATTATTAACGTGAATAAAATTGAAAGAATAGTTTCCCAAAGAATTCCATTCCCAAGGGTGAAATATGCTTTTAATGAAATCAATGACTATTTCTTAAGCAGAGGGATAGAAAATAAAATGTATGAACCTAACAACCTTCTATCAGACGAAATGATTTCAACTATTAAGATTAATTTTGGAAATTTCGGGCAATTCTTCAAAACAACAAATGAAATGAGATTTGATTATGGTGAAGAGGACTCCACACACTTACCGGAGTTTCACGAGACTGAAGGAACAAATGGGAAAATAGAATTTTCATCATGGGAAAGAAATTTGGCAAAATATTGGGACACCTCAGAAAGTGCGGCAAACCTAACTTTAAAGAATTTGTTAGAGGGCAATCTGGAAAAGAAGAACACCGAACTCTCCCCATATATAAGGCATGGGCAGATCAATGTAAAGAGATTATGGAAAAAACTTTCAGGTAAGGAAAGTGAAGGAGTTGATAAAATTAGAAGAAATCTTTTATGGAGAGAGTTCTTCTATTGTTCCTATGCAAGAAGGCAATACAGCAATATACTGTCCATAAATGAGAAGATGGAAAATTTTCCGTGGTCAGGACATTGGGATAGGCTGATCAACTGGAAAGAGGGAAAAACTGGTTTTCCCATAATTGATGGCAGCATGAGAAAATTGTGGGAAGCGGGCTGGATTGATAATAGGAAAAGGCTCTTAGTATCTGATTTCCTGACAAAATTGTACCTTATAAAATGGACTTATGGTGCTGAATGGTTCATGGATACTCTTGTGGATGCCGATGAGGCAAATAATTATTCATCATGGCAATGGGTCAGTGGCTGCTCTGACTTTTCATGGCCATTCTTTAGGATATTCAATCCCTTAAAAAATAGCATTGAAATTGATCCCAATGGAGAATTCATAAAGAAATGGGTTAAAGAACTAGATGCTTGCCCTGTTGAATTTATTCATGATCCAGAAAACAGTGACAAAAAGCAATGTAAGAAATACAGAAGATCTAAAATAAAATACAGAGAAATGCGAAAGGAATCACTTTCGATATATAGGGAATTCAAAAGAACTGAAAAATTGCAAGTGGATAAAAATTAGTAGGTACAGTTTAGTAGTAATCCTTCAGGTTTACACCATATTTTGGTATCTCAATACCTGATCCATTTTCTACGTGACCGATCTCTCTTATGGATAAGCGATTTCTGAGTGTACTTACAAAATCATGTTTACTCTCGGCATCGATAACCACCACGTAACCAGTTCCCATGTTAAATATCTCATACATTTCAGAGTATGATAAATTTCCAAGATCCATTAAGGTGGTGAAAACAGGTTGTGGTTCAACAGGGTCATCTATTACATATTTCATATCTTTCATTCTCACAAGATTCTTAAAGCCACCCCCAGTAATGTTCGCCATGCCTTTAATATCCACAAGGTTAATTATATCTAGAATTTCTCTCACGTAAATTCTGGTGGGTTCCAGTAAAACGTCTGATACCTTCTTATTGTATCCTGGAAAAGTTTCGTCCATTTTTAGTCCCTGTTCTTTTATGATTTTTCTAACTGTGGTAAATCCGTTTGAATGAATGCCACTGCTCTGTAAACTGTAAACAAGATCCCCTTCTTTGATTGTTTCTCCTGTGGTTATCTGGTTTTTTTGAGCTATCCCAATCACCGATCCTGAAACGTCAATTTCTCTTACAAGATCGGGAATGAGGGCAGTTTCACCCCCTACAATAGAGATGTTGGCCATTTGCGCACCCACATTCAGGCCGACACCAATTTCCTTTGCAATGTTTATATCTGTGTCTCTAAGAGATACATAATCTACCATTGCGATGGGTTCTGCCCCAATTGTTATTGTATCATTAACATTCATTGCGACACAATCTATTCCTATACCTTCCCACTTATTTGCTTCTGCAGCTAACAAAACCTTGGTTCCAACACCATCTGTATTAAAAGCCAGTGCAATATTTCCAAGATCAATCAGAGAGGTAAATCCTCCACTTGGACCCATTACTTTGAAATCATCCCTTCTGTATTTTAGTTGCCTAACCAGAGTGCTGACGAATTCCCCTATACCCTTTCTGTCTAAAACCTTGTCAGAGGATCCTTTCATGTTCCCTTATTACATTATGAGTTAAAAATATATCAACAATCTTTTATAGTTTTCGTAAACAAAACTTCAAAAGAACTTGTATTTTAGATTTTTTGATTCAAACAAGAAATTCATGGATAATCCTATTAGCGGCAAACTTCCACTAAAAATAAATTCTAGATTCTCAAGAATTCATTCAATCTTCAGTAACTTTTTGTCTAAAATTAATATAGCTCACAAACGTTAAATAACATTCTAATAATATGGGTTTAGGTGATTAGGTGGTAAAACTCGAAGATCTGGATTACAAACCAAAACCAATAGATGAAAATTTTGCTGAAGACACGGAGAACTATCCTGTAACAGGTAAGCATCATGACCATGATGTTAGGGCAGAGGGCAAACAGAGGACCGATGCAGATGGAAAACCATATCCCACAAAGAATGGAATACATGGCACTAAGGTTGCAATTGACTGGGAAACATGTATAGCCGATGGGGCCTGCATGGATGTCTGCCCAGTCAGTTTATATGAGTGGGAACTGAACCCTGGACAGATGGGTACTGGTAATGATAAGGACATAAAGGGAGACAAGCAGCTTTATGAAAAATACAGAACAGATAAATGCGACCCAGTAAGAGAAAATGAATGCATATTCTGTATGGCCTGTGAAAGTGTTTGCCCAACAAGAGCAATTAAAATAACCCCATAATTTTTTTATTATTTTTAAGATAGCTTAGCTCCGTGGTGTAGTGGCCAAGCATACCGGACTTTGGATCCGATGACGGCAGTTCGAATCTGCCCGGGGCTATCGAGGTTGATATGATAAGAATTGTTGGTAGACAAAGCAGATCGGAGAAACTGGAACAGTCCTGTTCCGTTGGAGAGGTGATGGAGAGGCTTGGAATCTCAGATGAAAGATTTGTGTATCTCCTCAACGGGACACCGGTAACCAGAGATGTTATTGTATCTCCGGATCAGGATCTACTTTTTCTCGAGATTTTTTCTGGAGGATAGATCAGGCGGCTCCTGAACTGAGATAAAATCATGGTAGACCATAGATGATAAGACCTTCTCCCTGGACGTATAAATCCTGATTTTTTCTTTCAGAAAATTGAGGTTGTGACCAAAATTTATGTTTTTTAGCTGACTTTTGAGAATGATCTTGAAGTCAGTTTCATCCCTTTTCAACTCCACATATATCCTATCATTTTTCACATACGGCCCTCTTAAAACCAATGGGTCGCTTTTGTATTTCTCATAAAATTTCACTGCATTAGGATTATCTGCAGGAGGTCCCACGTGAATTTTTACTCCTGGCAATGAACCCGTCTGAAGTTCTAGAAGTACCTGTATTGTCTTTTCGTTAGCTGAACTAAATGTATTCATCAATGTAAAATCCTCTCGCTTAGCAAAACTTGCGAGGTTTCTCTTCATTAGCTCTATTTGTGGATAGAGAATATCATCAATTAAGTCTGGCCTTTTTAATTCCAGTAAAAGAAGATATGTTTTTCTATCCAGAATTTCTCTTTCTATATTGCTGACATTTTCTAGATCTATGAAATCTGGCTCAGGGTTTTCCAGATAAAGTGAAGAGGCAATTCTAAGAATAGAAAGTGATTTCTTACTCACTGCCGATGCCGCATTCCTCTTACTATCAACTGGATCCATAAGTATTACAGGTGAATCAAATTCTGAAAATTTAGGACCGATTACCAGTTGACCTCTTGATTCTCTTACAAACCGGAGAAAGTTTTCAAACGTCTTATGATAGTAGATACATAATTCTGAAACATATCCCGAAAATCCTTCTGTTCTTAGTTCAGAACCATATACACCAATCCTTTTGAGAAATAGTTTTAATATGATTGCCTGATCCCGTTCTTCGTCATTCATGACGGAGTTTAAGAATTCTGTATGAAGTGGAGTTCTATCAACCGATGACCTTGTTCTTTCACCAACTTTCATTTTGTAGCACGGCACTATATCTACTTTTATGTTATCCACGAACCCTGATACATATGGATGCTCAGCATATTTTGCCACTCCATCACCTATTACCTTAAATCCAATATCAAGACCGTAACTTTCTAGCTGCTTTTTATCATATTCACTTGAGAACTGTATGAATATGTCAATATCACTTTTCTTAAGTGATGTACCCCTTGCGGATGATCCAACGAGTACGGGAGAGGCGTTAAGACTCATATCGTTTATTACCGCACTTATTTTTCTAATTAAGCTATCTATTAGATTTTTCCTATGCTCCCTTTCATTGCCTGAAAGTTTGTATTTTTTTAAAAGTTCATTGTAGTCCATATCAATTGGACATTAGATTCATTATGGCGTCCGCCGGTTGTCCTTCTGCATTCTTCAAGGCTTCTATTGCTTTTTCCCTTGAAACTGAGGCCTGTTCCATTACAAGTTTTATATCGTCTTCAGGAAATTCTGTTCCTTCCTTTGCTACTTCCTTTTTCTTACCAATTACTTCTTTTAGTGTTCCAGTGATCTGAAAGGATTTTTGCCCCTGAGCCTCTATTGCTACTACCTGTGGATTTTCTATGATATAGTTTTTTTCTCCAGCTTCCATGACTACCCTCTTAACATCGGGATATTCAACCTGCTTGATTCCCATCTGCTGCATCATTCTTTTTACTTCCCTTGAATTCATTTTTCCCGGGATCATGTTTGAGTAAATACTAATAAGAATAAATGATTTGGCTTTCAACTTGCTTTTGAATTCCATAAAATCCCTTAAAGATTTAAATAAAGTGACAGTATTCCCGTACTACAGCCGTGATAGCTCAGTTGGGAGAGCGCCAGACTGAAGATCTGGAGGTCGCTGGTTCAATCCCGGCTCACGGCATGCTATTAAAAATTAGAAGTTTAACGTGTTTTTTATTTTTGGTTAGAATGTAATACTGATATTGCAAACTTTTCACGACATTAAATAATAGTAAATTTATCAAAAAGTAATCTGAGATAAAGATGTAAATATCAGAATCATTGGTTTTAGTGTCTATAATGGAGGTGTATTTATAACTCCAAGATTTTTAATTGGGTCATAATTGTTGTTTTCGTATTATAAATCTACAGGCTCCATTTCCATTAATTTTTTTGTGAATGGATTCTACATTCGCCTCAAGCAGTGCCCCAAACATACTTGTCTCAAGTGTACACGCCTTCCCGTTTTTCACTGCAATTTTGAGGATTGGACAATTAAGCTCCACTAGCTCTGAAGTATTATTGTCAATTTTTCTTATTTCTGGAAAGTAATTATCCACCTTTCTTAATGCAGCAAGAGTCATAAGTTTGTCCTCATCCCTTACATTTTTTAGTTTTTCTCTATATCTTGAAAGGACAATTTTCTGTCTTTGTTCAAGGAATGAGTTGATTAGCGTTTCATTTCCATTTTCCATAAGAAAATCCAATAGTGATTGCAACATCTGACTATCGGAATTTACAGGCTGCTCCATTTTGTCTTCTACCAGACTGTATCTATAGAATGGCCTTCCAACTTTTCCCTTAAAAATGCTCCTTTCAACAATTCCAGCATTTTCTAAAATTTCTATGTGCTTTAAGATGGCCATTTTAGATAACCCTAGATGATTGGCGATTTCCTGAGTGCTTAACCTAGGTTCTTTCTCCAGAAGGAGTTGAATTTCTGTTCTTGTATCCATTTCTTAAGAATTACCTCCTGTAAAATATACTTTATCCCTACTAAAGTTTATAAACTTTATAATATGTATTGTTTATAATAGATTTTCTAATTTTTTCGAATGGTAATTAAGATCTTTAATTCAGAGAACAAGAATCTGTTGATATTCAACATTATAAAAGTTCTCTCACTTTCCTCCTTAGGCCCTTTCCAGATATATTCACTTCTTTATCTTAGTAGTTCGGAAACAGGAAGGGTTGAACTCGGTTCTATAATGATTTTTTCAATTTTGTTAGGAATCTTGGTGGGTCCTAAATTAGGAACTTTTATAGACACTCATGAGAGAAAGTTACTTCTAAATTTTAACTTGTTTCTTTGGATATTTATTTCAATCACAGGTTTTACTGTGTGGAATTCGTATGCTCATTTGTCAGGTGTGGTTATTCCTGCGTTATTTTTAATCATAGATTTTACTGAAGGATTATTCTTTTCTACCCTGAGATCTATTCAACAGACCATAATTGATCACAAAAAATACGGAATGAGCAATTCGATATCGGAGATTTCAGGACAAATTCCTGCCGTAATTGGTGCTACACTGGCCATACCAGTTCTCTCCCTATTGGGCCCAAGATTCTCTCTTGTCATTCAGGCTCCTTTAATAACTTTCAGCATTATTTTGCTTAGATATCTGAAAGAAAATTTTTCACCAGTTAAATCCAATAAAGAATCTTTCAAGGAAAATGTCAGCTCATTAAAGTATATAAAGGAAAATTTCTCAATAATATTCTTTTTTTATTTACTAAACTTTACCTTTATAGTTACAACAATAGGTAATTTTCTCAAACCTATCTTTATTGTAAATGTCCTCCACGGAAATGCAAGTGGTATTTCCCTTTCTGAGATTACCTATTCTACTTTAGGAATGTCAACTGGCGCAATGCTTTCTTTTCTAAGAACTAAGTTTAACCTTAAGCACTCCTATATTTTTATGCTTATTTTCGCTGCGGGATGTTTTCTAATTCCATCTTCCACAAGTTTTGCCATGTACATCGGATTTCAGACTACACATGGAGTTGGAAATCCCGGCAATAGAATAAGCAGAAATACTGTTATAATGAACATGGTTCCAAAAGAATATTCAGGAAGATTTAACACAGGGGTACAAATATTAAGCGATATAACCCGGCTCTTATTGCTTCTTATTTTTACCATTTCTATAGAATTTTTGGGACCAACTTTACTGTTAACTATTACAGGAGTCATTATGTTGGTAGCTATTATCCTTTCCCTGGCACTTTATAGATTCAATCATAATGTAAGCAATTTTTTTAAAAATTTGAATTGAATGCTTCACCTTCTGGAGAATTAAATCAGCATTATGATGATGAAAAAAAATTTCCAAAGATCAAATAAACTGCAACCAGAGCATTATTGGATCATCTTCTCCCTCAAGCTGCGTCTCTGTTTCTCCTATAGAACTGACTGTTTTGAATGAAAGAAAGTATATTTTTCCATTTTCTTTTATACCCTTCATAATGTGTTCAACCGGCTGCCCATTGGGCAGGTGCGCCTGTGCTTCTGGCATCTCTGGAGAAAACCTGAGTTCCACAGTATTATCCTTATTTTCAAAAAGATTATATGATCTATTCTGTAAAATGAATTCTTTAAGCTTTTTCTCTTCGACCCATGGTTTATCCATCATTATAATGTATCAAATGATGTTAAAAAAATGTTGTTAATAAAAAGTTGACCTTCTACTTTTACATAGCTGTTCTAACTTACTAAAGATCAAATAATAATCTCTCACATTGTATATGAAATTAATACACTTTTCTAAAGTAATGGTCCCACAAGCAAGGGTAATATGGCAGTTATGTCTCCATAAACGTTTACAAATTTGGCATCTGGCTTTACTTTCTTCCAGGATATGGCCTCTTCCAATTTTGCTCCAGATAGAGAACCATCATATTCCTGCGCCGTGGTAATATAGATTGCAGAGTCAAGGCCACCCCTGAACTGATTCCACCATATGGTATGGTGTTTCGAAATCCCTCCTCCGATCATTAATGCCCCCGTCTTCTTTGCATCAAAGATTATATCAGATAGATCATGTTCATCCTGTAAAACATCAACAATGAAGTCTGAATTCATTTCCTTAAAGGACCAGAGTTGAGAACCAAAGGAGCCATCCGTTATACCTGGTACAAAGATGGGTATATGATTTTTAGCAGCATTGTAAAGTATAGAATCATCATTTTTTATTGCAAGTCCGATTTTTTCGATGAGCTTCCATGTAGTCCACTTTTTACTCTCTTTATACAGTTTCTCAAGCTCTTTCTGCATAAATTCTTCCATAATTTCTCCATAGCTTTCGTCAGGAATTACTACACTACCCAGCCTATTTATTCCGAGGTCCTTAAGTTCTCTGTCATTATAGTCAAAGGAACCACAATAATAGTCCCTGAAAGATCTGGCAATATCATGATCCAGGGTTCCACATGTAGTAATTATTACATCGACCATTTTTCTTTTTACCATTTCGTTGATTATTCCCCTGGTTCCAGTGGATATTATATCCGCAGGGAAAGATAGGAAAGTAGTGTTTTCCTCCTCGACCATCTCTTTTAGAATCTCGTAGGCAACCCCAATTTTTGAGGATGTAAAACCTCCAGATTCAAGAAACTGCGAAATCAGTTCACCAAGTGTTGTACTTTTTGTTATTTTTTCGTCTTTTACAGGATTACTTAATATTTTTTTCTTATCAGGCAACATAATAAGTGATTGAGTTCTAATACAGGTATTTTACCTTTCCATGTTAGTGACTATTTTCGTAATATATTATTACCTCATGTTTATTATGGATCAAATAATCACAAAACAAGATTTATGAGTAAAAGAATCTATAAAAATGAAAAAAGTTTGGTTTCAACATTAATGCTTCTTTCCTTATTCGTTGATCAGTGGAATGTCTTTGTTGTCCCAATGTCAAATTTTTTTATAAAGGACTCATTCATAAAGACAAATTTATTATTTGGTCTCGCGAGTGGGGCCATAATCGGAGGGGCTGCAGTCGGTTCCCTTTTGGGTGGTATACTCTCAGACCGAATCGGGAGAAAAAAAGTTTTCGTATCCAACATGCTCATATTCATTTTTGCTGATCTAGGGTCTGCGATTTCACCTGACCCGGCAGTGTTTATTGCTTTGAGATTTATAGCTGGAATTGCTGTTGGATCTGATCTTGCAAATTGCTACTGCTTTATTATGGATGCTATAGGTAGAGGAGATAGGGAGGTTACTGGAGTTAAGAATACCCTCATGGCAAGTTTTGCCATTATGACCATAAATATCTTAATTTTGTTATTACTGTTTAACAATGCAGATTACGTTTCCATATGGAGGCTAACCATGGGAATATCGGCAGTCCCAGCATTATTCGCCCTGCTGGTGTCAGGATACCTCGGAGAGAGCCCACTATGGACTAAGCCGAGTGAAAACGGAAAGCCTCCGCGCCTTGAATTTATACGGAAGCTTAGGAAGGACAAACTGAAGTGGAGAACGACAAAGTTCAGCTGGATCTCTGGAATAGCCAGTTCTGTTGAGGTTGGGACATTTGCATTTTTTATTCCAATCATAATATCTAATTTTAGAATTTCCAGTATTATAGATCAGCGTTATCTGATTATATTCATCTACTCCTTCGGTCTTCCTGCAGGCATTCTGGGTCCAAAATTTTTGCCCAAAATGGGGCTGAAAAACCTGAGTATATATGGATATACAATAACACTAATTTCACTTATAGGCTCTGGGGTTTTCATTGTTTATGGATATTATTTAATAGTACCACTCTTCATGATATTATTTGTGTGGGGAAATCACTGGAACAACCAGCCCATACTTACATCACAATCCCTAATATCAGATCCACAATACCGGGGTAGTGCAACCGGTTTTTCCAACTTCATTTCAGAGTTTCCAGCTTTTCTATCCATAACTATCTTCCCGCTAATGGCTGGCATTCTAGGAATTGGAGCATCCACATTAATTCTAGCTTTGGCGCCAGCCACAGGTCTTGTTGTTTCCATATTCCTTTTCAGGGAAATATATGGCTATGAAAATAGCTTTACAGATAATGAAAAAGTTCAGATTGATGGAGCCTGAAATTTAGTGGAGAACATTTATCACTTCCTATTAATTCCCACAAAATATTTATTTAAATGCGCGTGATAGGAAAATGATGCTACAGGAAAATCAGATGAGTTCGGAAGATTCATTAATTGCGCTCAGGATGGAATCGGTAGTAAAAACATTTGGAACTGTTAGGGCAGTTGACGGCGTGGATATTCAGATTAAAGATAGGGAAAGAGTGGCCCTGCTTGGTGAAAACGGCGCTGGCAAGTCTACAACCATAAGAATAATTTCCGGTCTGATGAAACCTGATAGTGGTATGGTTAGAATATATGGTCACAGACCCAGTTCAATTGAAGCAAAGAGATATATTGGATATCTTCCAGAAGATGCAAGCCCATACCTGAATCTCTCTGTGAGAGAGAATCTAGAGTACATAGGAACCATAAGGAGAACTGAGAATCTCCAGGATAGAATTGAATTTTTTCTCGATATGTTAGATCTAAGAGAAATGGAGAAACAGAAACCACTTACACTATCAAGGGGAAACAGGCAAAAACTATGCCTCGCCCTTTCAATTATTCATCAACCGAGATTTGCCATTATGGATGAACCATTGAATTATCTTGATATACCAACTCAGGAAAAGGTATTCGAATATTTTGAGAAGATGAATGCAACCTTTCTGGTGTCAACCCATATATTGTCAATTGCAAGAAGATTAACCAGCAAGGTAATTATTCTATCCTCTGGAAAAAAAGTGTGGGAAGGACAGATTACTGAGCTCGAGGAGTTAACAGAAGGCACAAAAACAATAGAAAGCATCGTGTCGGAACTGATGAAACATGTTTCTTAGTGTGCTGAAGCTTCTTATCAAGTCGAGATTTTCAAGAAATTATCTCCTTGTAATACTCTTTATTTTCATATATTCAATATTTACGGTAAATTTTGGGCTGGATGATACTTCTAATTTCGGTTCATATTATCTTGCATTTTTCTTCCTCCTCTTTTTGCTTTCTGCCATTTACACAGGAGGTATATCAACAACTTCTGCGGATAGAGATTTTCTTCTTACTTCTGCTATAGAAAATCGTGTTCTAGTCCCTGCTTTTTTCATCTCACAGGCGCTTGCATCATCTCTTATTTTCATTTCAGCCGCCTCTGCTTCTTTCATTATACTGAGGAGCAATGAAACAGCTCTTCTGATTGGGATTGTAGATATAATATGCATGGCTATCCTTCCAATTTCAATGAGCCTGAATATGGCAGGTACGCCGAGACCTGCGAGAGTTGGAGTAGCAGCTATTGCAGGCTTATGGGTGATTTCATCTTACCTGGGCTTCCCTCTTGGACCATTATCGTTCCTTTCCGGTCATCTCTTTGAATCTTCACTATTTCTTATAATTGTTACAGTGATAGCTACTGGAGTATCCTTCAAGGCAATAAGCCAGGAATCTCTTCCATTTAAACTGTCAGCTATGGCAACAAAATCAAAAGGTTTCAGGGACCTCTTTAAATTCATGGGAAAACAACCTGCACTGGCTGTTTTTGAACTTCACTTCAAACAGGTAGATTTCTCTTCAAGAACAGCGAGCATGGGAAATATTAGAGTTAAGGTCAATAGAGTGAGTCTTTACACCATTGGTCTTCTAACCACTTTGCTGGGAGTTGCCTTTGTTCTTTTTCAGCTCTATTATGTGCGCGGCCTATCGAAGGGATCCTCAGATTCTCTTCTTTACATATTATTTCCTGAAATTTACATAGCATGGGGAATTTCACTTGGACTCAGTACAGGAACTCTGTCAAAGGAGAGAGCATGGCTGGCCTTTATCTCTTTTCCAGTAGAACGGTATATGCAGCTTACAGCACTTGCCAAAATGGCACAGGCACTATTTGTATCTGTTCCCATGATTGCGGCAAATGTCATTCTAACAATACTTGGCATACCTTTTTCATTTGAATTCATATGGATTTTTGCCCTGCTTGTCCCCATATATTGTGGTATCAGTTTTTCCATGTCTTTTTACAAAAAGACGTTCCAGATCACACAGGAGGATGTATTACCTTCGACCTACAATCTGACCCAGTTCATTCTTCTTCCTGTATCCTTCATAATGCTTGTTGTACTTTTTATCGTTGCCTTTTTTGCTGGATCACTACCTTTTATCATACTTGGTGCGGGAATTTTCCTTGGGGTATTTCTATTTAGGGAAGATCACTGGAAGAATGGGTTATATAGAATGGTTGAAAGTGGATATGTTTGAGACTAATATTATTTTCACATTGTGAGTGACTTCTTGGATGACAAACAAATTTTGCAACAGATATTAGAAGTTTCGAAAATAGTTTATAAAGACGATTTGAATTTAAATACATAGTTATTCTTAAATATCAATTCAAAATGTCGAATTCGATACATGAATTTAGGAGAATATTCTGATAGTGCACTTTTCATTCTTTCGCTAAAGCCCATGAGTGGTTATGAACTTTCGAGAAAATTGAAATGGGATGGTTCAATGGTTTCAGGAGGTACCATAAGACCACTGCTAAAATCCCTCGAATACCACGGTTTCATTAGATATGAAATGAGAGGGAGGGCCAAGGTTTATCATCTCACGTCAAAGGGTGAGAAGTATGTTTCTAATCTACGCCTTTTCAGGGAAAATATTAGGGAAAGGATGCTTGCTGTTTCAATGGGAAGGGACCTCCTATTTCCTGATGTTCTAGCGAGTATAGAAGATACCACTATTCTAAACGAGGCAATAGACAAGATGGCATCTGTAATTATACGGCAGGTGAAAGTTGCATTCGTACTTAAAAAAGCAGGAAATACCGAGGCAATAGATAGAATGATTTCAAATCTCAATGATGTGATTAAGGAGATACTCTCTGCAGAAAAACCAAAAATTAAACAGTAATATGACATAACATTATAGATATACTATAATGAGTGATGATTGATGGATCTGACCCTTTTAAATACAATAATCCTGTGGCTACATATATTTTCAGCTATAATATTCGTAGGTGGTTCATTTTTCATATGGGTTGTGGTGATTCCTGCCTCGTATAAGATAACTGATGATGAGAAGCTGAGAACCAGAATAGTGGGGCTTATAGGAAAACAGTTTGCCTGGATTACTAACGTTTTTCTTATAATACTGATTTTAACCGGCATATATAATGCGACATGGTACCTTAATTA
>JAKBQK010000094.1 GCA_021835265.1 Thermoplasmata archaeon | reverse complement strand
ATCAAGGAAGGGAAGATAAAGGAAGTTGGGTAGTAACCGGAGGGTTTAATGCTGCAAGAGGAAATGAAATTGCTTGAAAAACTGGAGAATCTTAAAAAATTCAGATTGGTTCAAACTGGATTTTCAATTGAATTTCCCATAGATTCACTTACTGATATCATAAACAGTGCTACGGAAATTAGAAGAAAGATGTGTTTTACAAATGCACAAGCTGATCTAACAAAATATTGTAATAGTCTGAAAAAGGTTGAAACCAAGGCTAAGGAACTTATCAGTGAATTCAACGGGACAATGGGGGATCTTAATTTGGAAATGACTACAGTGGAAGAAGTACCTAGTATCATTTCCAATAATATCAGCGATTTCTTGGATGAAAAATCAACTGAAACCGTTTTGTTCAGGTTGAAGAATATGGACGAAAGTGAGAGGAATATGAGATGAAATATTAATAAGACAGACTAGTCAGAGTTAAAACGTCAGAGTTAAAACTATTGAGGGGTGAATTCATATGATGAATTTGGAAGGAATAAAAATAGAGGGTAGGCAACTAATAAAGCCAAAGTTGCTGTTTTGGGATTCAAACGTTTACAGAAATCCATACGGGATACTAGTATATGGACCAAAAGTAAAACCAGAGACTAAGAACATCGAAATTTGGGCAGTCGAAGAACAACTCACGCGGGAAGAGAGGGATTATGGAATATCAAAAATGGTAGACCTATTAACTAATGACCTAGGAAAAGAAATACCATTTAAAGATAGAAACTTTTCTAGTTTTTATAGAATATCCGGGGTAAATTTTCCCATAGTGAGAAATAGGACAGTCAGTTTAAAAAATTTAACTAACGAATTATCTAAGCTTACATCGGGTATGGTACTAATAATTCATAAGGGGAAAGTACGGTCTGACATTTACGAAGATAGCAAATTGCAGGCTAAAATCAGTGGAGTACGGATCCAATATTTCGATATATCCCACTTAGTTCCCGTAATGTATCATCATATATTTGGACTCTTCACGCAAATGATTGCTAAGGCAAATGGAACCCCTTGGATAATAGAAAACAGCCCGTATAATAAATTTCAAGAACGGCAATCCATCATCATAGGGATAGCATTTACAACAAAATGGAGTAAGATTAACTATGGAATTGCACATTTCTTGAATATTAAGAATTTGAAACAGGTCATGGAAGTCAGAAGAATAAAGGGTAGAACAGATGATTCACGGGGGTTATTCTTACAAAGGGAAGAGATGACCGAAATCTTAACTGCTGCGATAGATTGGCACTCGACGGATAATAACAAGAATGACCCACTTGACATTTATTTGTATAAAACTACCCCTCTACACGTTGAGGAAAGGAGAGCAATCGAAGACTTCCTTGCTAATCAAACCGCTGAAAACCAGCTAATTAGGGTAGCTCACATCCATATCAAGTCAAGTAACCCAAAGAATAGAGTGTATGATACTGACAGTGTTGGACCCAAAAGCACTCTACATTACATGCCTAAACAAGGTCAAGTCGTTGAAATCATAAGTACAGATAATATTCGAGAATCAAATTCACTTTCTCTTATTGGCCAATGCATGGTTTCCACTACTGGAATACCTGACATTTCTGGTGGAAGAGACCCGATCGGTACACCAAATCCATTTACCATGGAGATTCATGCTAATTGGAAAGTAAGCTTGCCTTTGATAGAAAATCAAGTAATGGCCATGTCCTCTGCGGATTGGGAAGCTACAGGTAAACAATACCAAAGCCTTTTTATTCTGAAGTATGCCAATAAATTAGCATCTTACCTGTCTCGATGGTCCTCTGATAAAGAAAAGAATTCTAGTACAGAATCGCTCCTTCCTAGGACTTGGGACATAAGAGACTTAATGTAATTTCACCTCAACACCACCCTATCAAATTGGATCAACTGGTCATTACTAATCCTAATCGAAAACCGATTCACATCTTCAAATCCTTCTGCAATTCCATTTATTGTTTTTTCATACCTACTTTTGCAAAGTATCACATATTTTTTTCTCATCTTGGCGAAATCGTCATCGTTTAGTTTGCTGAAAGTCCTATAAAAAGTGTCAAAGGTCAGAATAAGTCTCCCTCCAAGAAGAAACTGAGATGTTCGCAAAGATAGATACAATCCGGCCTCGACTTCGAGGTTTCCTAGGTTGAAAGTCTCCTTGTCAATAAGATATGATAAGTTCCCTCTCTTAACTCTAACACTCTTGATGCCTCTTAGGGCGAGATTTCTTCTTGTTGCTTCAAAAACCAACTTTCTATAAGGAGAAAAATTCTCCAATGAGTTCAAATCTTCTTTGGAAGGCGTATTCGAGAGCACGGGATCCAATTCTTGATTCCCTTGATCCGTTTCTGAGATAATATTTTCAAAGGTTCCTTTTAGGAGTTCAGCGTATTCTTCAGCTTCGTCAGGCTCCGAACAAAAAATTAACTTATGACCATCAACAGTTGTAGGTATATCAAAATTTACGTTCTTCCTTATCTCGCGATATATTATCGATTCAGGAATTTGTATTTCCGGCAATTTTAGGGCATACACACCAAGAGGCTTGAGGGGGGAAGACAAATATGTAAAGGTCTCTATCATATGATCAACTTTTAATTCCTTTTTCCGGTTTAGCTATCCACTTGAAAAGTGCCCAGAGTTCAGCCACTATACCTACAACTAGAAGTATTGCAGAACTAATGGATATACCATTTACAATAAGATAATCTGCGATAAAATATGAGAAGCCGCCGACCACAATCGATGCAAAAATCCTCGCATAAAAGTGTAACGGGGCTATGATTATTGAATTGGGGGTGTCACGTAATCTGTTTGCTTGATTCAAAACAGACGGAGATACCAGAGATAAATTATTCCAACCTAGGTTTTCAGACGCAAACAAGAATCGAATCAATTTCAATGGACTTATGCTTCTCCACTCATCAAGGGCTTGGGCACTGTTTAAGTCAATCCGGAATGTGAAAATATAGTAGTACCACTCTGTAGGTACTATTTGTTCAAACATATCCTTGAAATTACTCTGACCTTTGTCTTCAAGGAATGGGAATGCAATGATTTTATCCCAAGCGCCTAATGTACGATTCAGAACTATTGTTTTTGAAAGTTCAATTGCCTCTCTCTTGTCCTCATCCGGTAATTTATCAAATTTGTCTCCAATGACGCAAAGGGAGAAGTAATAGTTGAGTTTAAAGAGTTGTATCAATAGATCAGAGCCCCCTTCATTCAACCTTGTGAAAATCTCGCGTTTGGATTCAAATCTAGGGGGATCATCTACCAAGGCATACACAAAGCCTATGATTGGGGTTATTATTCTCCTACCGAACTGTTGAATGTCGAGAAAGAAAGCATCTTTCTTCGCAATTTCCATTGCTTCCAGTGTGTAACGTTGGTCCGCATTAAGTGTTTCCCAGATGTAGCCATACAGTAGGTAAGCCATTGTTGATTTCCAATCTGAAGTAGTTATGAGAAACTCTTTGAGAAAGTTGATTTTGCCAATTAGATATTCTTCGCTCAATTTTCTTTTGTCGACAACAAAGTTGTAAAAGTCAACAAATGCCCCTTCAAGAACATCATATTCGCCAATCTTCAGTTCTAGTATTATTCTTTTTATTGCCGAGTAAAAATCCCAACCCTGCAAGGCTCTGATTTTCCCTTTGTCCTTTACGTGCATCGTAATTTGCTCAGTCAATGAAAATAAAATGGAAGATTATATAAATAATATCGCTCTGAAAAGAACATAAAAATTTTGCAAAGGTACTCTTGGATAAACAGATGCTTATCTCAATGATTAGGAACTCGATTTTTAAGAGAAAGGGGATTAATTACCCCCAAGCAGATCTTCCGTTAGCATCTCCTGCAACGCATCCAGGTTCACCTTAAAGGCATCCTCCTCCCCAAGGAGCTTCGCCATGCTTGAGATGTCGTCAACGTCCTTGTCAGCTTTGCTCTTCAGCTTCTCTATCCTCTCGAGTTTAGCGCTGTTCTTGACTGCTTTCTTGAGGCTTGCCACTGTATTGTTCAGGTCGGTTAGCTTTTCCTCATATTGGGCCCTCACGCTCTCTATGATGCGGTCCTTCTGCCTGTCAATCCTTCGGGCAATCTCTTCCTCCGCGACGTTCCCTTTTGCAAAGGATTTCTTCAGGCCATCCATTTCACCAAGCCAGTTCTCAAGCGACCTTATGGTGTAATCCATGGTCAGGAAATCCGTGTCCTCGGGGATCATCCCGCCAACTTCCTTGAAGTCTATAGGCAGATCCGGGTATTTCTGCTTGAGGTCCCTGACAATCTGGTTCCAGTCCTGCCTGAGATTCTTGAAGATAACAATCCTCAATGCGTCGAAGTCTTTCTTCCTGTTCTGGAACTCCTGCTCAAGATCCGGAAGCCTGTTCTTCGGAATGACGTATTTCTTGTCAAC
>JAKBQK010000140.1 GCA_021835265.1 Thermoplasmata archaeon | reverse complement strand
AAATTTCAAACACTGAGGTAGATGACACAATAATAATGGATGGTGCTGAAATCAATTTTTCATCCAATTTCAGGATGAGAGGTTCATTAATAGGTCCAAATGTGAAAATAAAGACGGATGGAAAAACTTCTAATCCTATTAAAGCTGTTCTAGGCAGAGATTCTAAGTTGGAATTTTGATTGTTGCGTGAATTAATGATCGTATTTCAAGGAGTCTTGTTTGATGAAAAATTTCAACTATACTTGCAACATAAAAAACAAATAATTGATAAATATTAAAAAGAGAAAACTGAAGTGAAATTATGAAAAATATTATGATTTTTGGTGCAGGAGGTCAATTGGGAAGAGAATTGGCAAGAATAATTCCGGACTCCATATCAGTATATCACGCTGGAGGGGAAGAACAGATTATTGCCGATATTTCAGATAGTGATAGGGTTACGACGTTAATTGAAAAATATTCTCCGGAGATAGTTATTAACGCATCTGCAATCGCAAATGTTGATCTCTGTGAAAAGAACCAGGAAGCAGCTTTATCAATAAATGGAACAGCAGTTAACGGTATAGCAAATGCGTGTAGAGAGATCGATGCAACTTTAATTCACATATCAACTGATTATGTTTTTGATGGGGTTCACGGGAACTATACAGAAAAATCCATACCAAATCCAATAAATTTTTATGGTTTATCAAAACTGATTGGAGACATATATGCTTTATCTTATAAAAAATCGATTGTTGTGAGAACTTCTGGAGTCTTCGGATATACTAAGAATTTCCCGTTGTTTGTGCTTGAAACTCTAAATTCAGGTAAGCCTGTAAATGCTATCGAAGGGTTTTACTCTCCTATACATGCCAGAAATCTTGCACTTGCAGTTTTAGAATTGTCTAAGACAGATTTCAAGGGAATAATCAACATATCAGGAGAAAGAATTTCAAGATATGAATTAGCAGTGGAAATTTCAAAAGAATTTGGATTGGAAGTTTCACTGGTAAATGAAGTTAAGAATGTACAGACATTCAATGCCAAAAGGCCTTTTGACTCTTCATTAGATAATTCGGTTGGAAAGAACTTGATAAAATTTGATTATTATTCTTTAATGTCAAATTTGAAGGCTATGAAAGATACCATTGCGAAATAAAAACTTAAAATATTGAAAAATGATGTGCATTTGATGCCTTTCGTTTTCACACCTACCCATATTAAAAATGTAATTTTAGTTGAGCCTAAGAGTTTTTCAGATGATAGAGGGTTCTTTTTTGAAAATTATAAAAAATCTGATTTTTCAAGTAATGGGATTGATCTTGAATTTGTTCAAGATAATACATCAAAATCTGATAGATGGGTCATAAGAGGATTGCATTTTCAAAAACCACCTCATGAGCAGGGAAAGTTGGTGAGGGTTGTTTCCGGTGAAATATTGGATGTTGCTGTAGATATAAGGGGAGGGTCTCCCACTTATGGGAAATGGATTTCCGCTATTTTAAGCGCCGAAAATAAAAAAATGATGTGGGTTCCTCCAGGTTTTGCTCATGGCTTTCTGACTCTTTCAGAAGCAGTGGTTCACTATAAGGTAACAAAGGAATACAACAAAGATTCTGAAGGAGGATTAATTTGGAATGATGCTGATCTGGGAATTGATTGGGGAGTAAAAGATGTAAGTCTTTCCGAAAAGGATAAGACATGGCCCGGATTTGCTAATTTTGGAACCCCATTTACATACAGGAGTCAATGAATATGAATGTGTTTGTTACAGGTGGAACTGGATACATAGGAAGAATACTTGTGCCCATGTTAATCAAGAATGGATACAGTGTTACTTCACTGGATAGAGAATTTTTAAATTATGATGACGTAAAATCCGAATATGATAATCTTGGTTGCAAGACCATAAGGGACGATATCAGATATTTTGAACCTTCCTTACTTAAAGGTCATGACGCTGTTGTGGATCTTGCTGCCCTCTCCAATGATCCCATAGGAGATATTGATCCACTGAAAACATGGGATATCAACTATATAGGAAGAGCCAGAGTCGCACGACTGGCAAAGAAAATAGGAGTGGAAAGGTATATTGTATCGTCTTCCTGTAGCGTGTATGGATTCAGGGAAGATATTGCAAATGAGATGTCGCAGGTAAATCCATTAACTACATATGCACAGGCAAATGTCGCTATTGAGAATGATAACCTCAGATTGGGTGATTCTTCTTTCACTTCAGTGGCTCTAAGACTTGCCACTGCTTTTGGATATTCAAAAAGAATGAGGTTTGATATAGCCATAAACGCAATGACATTGAATGCCATAAAGAAGGGCAAAATAGGCTTAATGAGAGATGGCGAACAGTATAGGCCATTTGTACATGTTATAGACATATCAAGAGCTATTATCTCAGCTTTGGAAAGTGATAAAGAACTTGTAAATTCACAGATATTTAACGTTGGATCGGAAAGCTTGAATGTAAAACTGAACCAGCTTGCAGAAATAATAAAAATGAATGCCAATCCGGAATCTGTCATTGAATGGTACGGAGATCCTGATAAAAGATCTTACAGAGTGAACTTCGACAAAATTGAGAAGACTTTAAAATATCATACTGAAGTCACTATAGAGAAAGGGGTAAATGAGATTAAAGATATGTTGCAGAAAAATAATTTGGATGACTACCCTGAAACTCACACAGTTGAACAGTATAAGAAACTCTTGCTTACAGGCGGTCTCGATGGAAAACTTACACTTAACAAATCTGGAATAATTTTATGAGAATATTGTTATTCCTGATTTGAAGTTGAGTTTTACCTTGGTCTATGGGGAATTTGCAATGGCAACAAATGAAGAATATGATATTGCTATAATTGGAGCTGGGGTTTTAGGAGCCTCAATTGCCTATGAACTTTCTCTTATATTTAATGGAAAAATAGCAATACTTGAAAAAGAGAATTATGCGGGCTTACATTCCTCTACCAGAAACACCGGGGTTATCCACAGGCCATTTTATCTCGATTCGGTGAAGAAGAATATTTTTGCAAAATCTTCCCAGATTTCATATGAAATGTGGAAGTCTCTCTCCTTGAAATTTGATTTTCCATGGGTGGAAAAAGGGACACTCGAAATTGCCACAAGAGAAGAAGACACAAAAACCATTGATCAATATTATAAATGGGCAATGCTGAATGGAATGTCAGAAAGAGAAATTAAAGTTCTTAATGAAGAAGAATTGCAAAAATATGAACCTCTTGTGAGAGGATATGGAGGAATACTTAGCATTACTGACACTTGTGTAAATTTTGGCATGTTTACAGAGAAACTCATAGAATTGGCTAAATCAAATAATGTATCATTTTTGAACAATGTCAGAGTAACTGATTTAAAGGAATTTCCAGAAGGTGTGGTGATAAATTACACTGGGAATACGGGTAAAAAGACAATAAAGGCAAAATTTCTGATTAATGTGTCCGGTGGAGATGCATTAACATTAGCACACAAAATGCATATTGCAAAAAAATATGCTGTATTGCATTTCAGAGGAGATTACTGGGTCGTTGGAGAAAAATTCCCCAATAAAATTCGGAACAACATATATACCGTTCCAAAATATAAGAAATTCCCATTTCTCGATCCCCATTTTATTTTGAGATATGACGGAAGGAGGGAATTAGGGCCGAATGCAGCTTTAGTTTCAACCCCATATGAATATACTGACCATCCACATTCAAGTTCACTTCTTTTGAAATTGGTGGAAAAGCCAATTATTCCAAAAATAAAATTATTAACAAATCCAGAATTCATTTCACTTGTGAGAAATGAATGGAAATCATCTCGTTCCATGGACGAAATGGCAGGAAGAGTAAAGATGTTTATACCGAGTTTAGAAACTTCATACATAACGGGAAGAGGTATGAGTGGAGTGAGAAATTCTCTTGTAGATTCAAATGGCTTTGTTTCAGAAGCAGTTTTAGAACAAACAGATCACACTATTCACATTTTGAATTATAACTCACCAGGAGCAACAGGTGCACCTGCTTTTTCACTCCATCTGCTTAATATCCTTCAAAAATCAGGAAAGCTCTCCTTCAAAAAAGACATGATGAATGAGAACTCATTATGGTCAAAGGAAATAAATATGTTGGAAAGCGTTTGAATATTCATAGAACGTGCTTACAAACTGAAAGAAAGATATTAGCGGATGATTTTTAATAATTAAAATTGAAAGTATAAATTCATTTTATGCCATACGAATAGAAATATAACGGAATAAAGCATATACCATGCATGAGGAGCAAAATATCTGTAATAGGTTCCGGAAATGTCGGGGCATCTGTAGCACAGTTCCTTTCTGTGAGAGATCTTGGTGACATAGCGCTTTTTGATATTATAGAAGGCGCTTCAGAAGGAAAAGCCCTGGATATGATGGAGGGAACACCTCACTGGGGTGTTGACAACAACATAAAGGGATACACAACCAT
>JAKBQK010000473.1:2268-4468 GCA_021835265.1 Thermoplasmata archaeon | reverse complement strand
CTATATCAACCCGCCCTCTCCCATTCATTGGATAAATGTTTGAAACCCATATAAGTTTTTCACAAAATTATAATGCAGTATAACTATGGATACAATACTTAAGGAATACTTCCATGAACCGAGGAAGAATAGCAAGATACACCAAATACACATCAAATAAGTCTTTCAGTGAGTGGGGTGAGGTCTTATGGAATACGGTAATGACACCTGAAGTACTAAATAAAATACTGAATCACCGCATTGTCATAAACATTAGGAGCGAATAATACAGGTTGAAGAATTGAAGAAAGATTTCACTGCCAACAGAAAAAGAGGTAAAAATAATAAGTGAAAAGTTATAGGGGGTGGATTAACTTTATACATGCGATTTCGCACCAATTTTGACCGGCGTTCACATTAATGATCCTTGGATCCTCCAAACCTTGAAGTTTCATGGAAAGTATCTCAGAATTCACAGAATGTAAGTGAAAGAGGGTTTATAATTTAGCCCAAAGAGTTAATGAGATCCTGTTTAAACATGTGTTTCGTTCATTTCCAATCTAAAACCATCTCCCTAATTTTAAATTGGCCAACAAATCGCCATTGGTTTTATATGATGACTTCGTGAAACAGGAAAAATTATTTTGACAGTTGTCTGACAGTTGATTAACCGATTTATCACCAAAAGTTAATAAATAACTCCTATATATTTGCGCACATTGGAAATAAACGATACTATCTCACAAACTCAATTTATCATAAATTCATACAAAGGCTCACTTAATGAGATATATTTTAAAAAGTTTACAATAATAATACCGGCATATAATGAAGAAAACCGTATTGGATATCCTTTGAGCCAATTATGCAGTTTTATTTCAGAAACTAAGTTTCCATGGGAAATTATCGTATCTATAGATGGCAATGATGGAACTGAATCAATTGTAAAGGAAACGATGAGGGAGTTTTCATTTGTTAGGCTTTCAAAGGGGAAGGGAAGGGATGGAAAGGGGAATGCTATCAAACGGGCAGTTAGCATCGCAAGTGGAGATTATTTCATATTAATGGATTCGGATAATTCTATTTCTATAAAGGATATTTTAACTGTTGTACCAGAAATTGTGGACAACGATGCAGTAATTCTTGAACGTTACTCACTTCCCACGAATCAGATACCATTTGATAGGAAATTGGTTAGCCGTGGTTTTAATTTACTTGTTCAGTCGACGTTAGGAATCAGAGTTAAGGACACACAATCAGGTTATAAAATTTTAAAAGCAGGTTATGCCAGAAAAGCATTTAATTCAATAACAGTTACAAATGCATTTTATGATGTAGCCCTATTATATAAGATTAGGAAACTTGGAGGCAAGATTAAAGAGAAGCCAGTAATTTATAAACATGTTACAGAAAGTAAATTTAGCATAATGACACTAGTAATTGGGTTGGGAATCTCACTATTGGCATTTAGGATTCAGCATTCTCCTTTTTATAAGTACATTCCTAAAAGTTTTAAAGAGCTATACTACAGAAAATTCAGATGGATATAGTTTTAGGCACTCAATTCATCTCGAAATAAAATTCTTTCAATTTAATAATTTATGTGATTTATTAATATTTTGGAAACATTTGATCACAAATAATTCAAACTAATATCTTGAAAGCTACTTTGCGTTGATTAATAATAAACTTAAGAACAAAGAAAAGAAATCCATATTAAATTATTTGGAAATAAGTGTATAAAGATTTTAACACAAGGTTAATTACTCCCTTGTAAATTCATCTTCTCTTACGAACCCATTAATTTAACATCATTTCTTACCATTATTCGTACAAGGTCTTTAAATTTGGTTTTTGGTACCCAATTCAGCACTTTCTTCGCTTTAGAGTAATCAGCTTGATAGTTGTCCGATTCTAATGGTCTGTAGAACTCCCTGTTTACCTTAACCGTTGTTAATTTTCCCGATAAACCTACCTCGTTAATCCCGCTTCCAACCCATTCCAGATCCATATCAATTTGTTTGAATGCCGTCTCTGTAAATTCCCTCACCGTGTGAGATTCACCTGTACCCAGTACAAAGTCATCTGGATAGTCCTGCTGTAGCATAGACCACATACCTTCAACATAGTCCAAGGCATAGCCCCAGTCCTTCACCGCGGAGAGGTTGCCCAGTACTACCGGTTCTTTTGAACCATGGTATATTCTGGCAACTGAGCGGGA
>JAKBQK010000473.1:0-2168 GCA_021835265.1 Thermoplasmata archaeon | reverse complement strand
GCAACCTCAATCGAAGATGACCACCATTTTTTTGGTTCTCTTAGGATATTTAAAGCGGCATCTACTAATTCTTTCCGGTTCCCATCCTCAACAGTTGTGCCATTGAAACCATTTTCCACACTATCAGAAACACCTGGAACTTTGAATGCTACGGTAGGTGTACCTGCTGAGGCAGCCTCGATTATAGATATACCCCAACCTTCTGTAACTGAAGTGTGAATGTTTAACCACGAAGACGCGACTACTTTTGCCACTTCATTATCTGAAATTCTTCCTGTAAATACTACATTTTCTCTTAGATCCAGTTCCACGCACAATCTTTCAAGTTCGTGCTTAGAAGGTCCGTCCCCAATCATTGTCAGCTTAAGATCACTAATTTCTTTTCTAAGTTCCTTCAGGAGATACAGTGTTTCTAAGGGCCTCTTGTAAGGACGCATTCCACCAAAATACACTAGAGATGGATGTTCTGTTTTTATCGATGGATGAAATAATTCACTGTTTACACCCGGGTTTATGAGTGATATATTTTTCGATTTTATACCAAGATTTTCCAAGTCGTGAAGAGATGTATTCGAAATGGTTACAAAATGCGACTTGTGGTAAAAGAAAAAATACAGTTTTTCACTGACGGTTATTAAACGTCTCAACAACCTTCCAACCTGTCCCGGAAGTGATCTAGCATGAAGATGCAAGAAGGAAACTACAATCTTCTTTCTTAAGAGGATCGGCGATATCCAAGGGACTGCGTGACCCAAATCAGCAATAATGATATTATATTTATTCTTGAGGAGATAAACTGGAAGTGCTATATGAGGCCCTATACGCTCGCCAAATCTCATTATACGAATCTCATTCAGGTATTCTTCCTTCTTGCAGTTTTTCCAGCCTCCTGCTAATACAGAGACCTTATGGCCATTATTTATGAGTCGAATTGCAACCTCATAAATTATTCTCTCAGCTCCTCCCGCCTTTGGATTGAGGGGATCACGATGCGCAAGCCATAAAATTTTCAATATTACCATATCTCCCTTATGGTTACAACAAATATCCTAGAAGAAAAGCGGAGATCCTCAGAAACCTTATCGGAATTGTCACAATTGATGGTATAAGTGTACGTAATGAAAGTGGTCTCTTATGGGATGCTAATTTTTTAGCACTAGCAGTAAAATCCAGTTTATCCAATGTTCTCTGTGACCTTCCATATCGCATATATTTTTTGATTATATCTCTTGCTGTTGTATCTTCGTAATGTGTCATTAAAATTTCCTTTGTAATACATATTTCATTCTCCTTAAGGTTTGCAGTTTCGTATATCAGATGATGTTCTCCGTACCCAATCCTTACAAAGAGTTTTTCGTCGATATTTTCTTTCAGAAACAGAAAGGATCTGTCCAATACATTTTCATGATAGAAACGTGGCAGAATATATGCCACATTTTTTCCAGCAGTTTCCTTAAATGAAGCCTCCGATAATAAACGCAATCTGTCCGCCTGGCAAACCCAAAATCCATTACCGATAGAACCCTCCCTAAGGCATACTGCCGGAAAAGATTTATAGTTTGAAATAAGTATTTCAAGCGCCTTCCCATCAAGCGGTCTGGTCGAATCCAACAGAAGCCTGTATTTACCGGATGCATTGATGTGAGCGATATACCTGGCTTCAAGAAAATTAGTCGAGGGGTCCACAGCAATTTCTTTTACTCCATATTTACGTAAAGTTTCGGAAATGTCATCTTTTCCTGATGAATTTACACATGCAATCATGAAATCCTTGAAGCTCTGCACTGATAACGAAACCAATACGTCCTCAAGGGTCGTTTCACCTCTAGTTATCATCTCTATACCTATTTCTGCCATAATATAAAACGCTATTCTTGATAGAGATTTAATATTAACGCATAGCGGCTTTGGAACAATAGAGGATTTCTATTTTCTATCTAATTGTTTGCAATCATATGGAACAATTTAATGAATTCTTTTGGAAATTAACTCAATTTCATTCACACACTTCCATAAATATCCCTTATTCTACTTATTTTTCATCAATTTTCTTTAAAAATTCATAGCTCACGCTATCCATTAATGATCTTCAATGCATGTACATTGTATGCAAAACATGCAAACATGAATTTCACCCTTACTCCTCTTACAAGAGTAACCATCACATA
>JAKBQK010000169.1 GCA_021835265.1 Thermoplasmata archaeon | reverse complement strand
TTGCTGGTAAAAATATTGATTACCTGCGTCTGCAATAGCATAGTCAATCGGAACTTGTGAAATTCTTCCATTGTTGGAATAAACGGGCCACGAATTGTTTAACGAGCTGGAGAAATTAAAATTTGCAAAGTTTCCCAGATTCCCACCCATTAGGAGTGATGTACCGAAAGGTAGTGGTCTTGGAAATATCTGAGGGAGATTATTTTGATACGCTACGTATGGATCTGTGGAGGGAATCATATTGATCATTGAACTCAACTCCCTATATTGGGACAAGTTGAAATCCGTGTTAGAATGAAAATTGAAATTATCATTTGAATTCTGATTAAAAGGCCCAAATGGGGCAAACATTGAGTTAAACACCACTAATATGATAAAAAGGGTGGTAGCAAATGTTAAGACTTTCTGTTTTCCTTCTAACGTGAAAGTGAGATGGAATTTTTCTGTGTGAGTTGGTTTTGATTTTGTTATCCAAGATAATGCGTCGATAAAACCGAGCATAGTAAAGGGCACTATTCCCGCAACATATTGCCCCTGCAAGATCAGATGATAAGTATAAGCTGCATTGTTTGAGAATAAGATCAGGAAAAAAGCAGGGAATGTGAAAACAATCCAGCGAGTTGAAATCAAGGGGAAAAACATAAGAGGTGCCAAGAACAGGAATATAACAAACAATCTTGGCATTAACCCCTGCTGGCTGATTCCATATATAGGTACTCCGGAGAAAGCTATGGGCCCCGAAAGGCCCATCAATATATATCCCGTAAAGGTCCAAATAAGCATCAGGATCAAAAGTGCAATGATCGTATGCAATCTCTTACGGTCAATTCCGTTACTTCTTTCATGGTAAATTTGTATTATCTCTATAAAGGAAAATGCCAAGGGAAATATGCTATATGGATATCTAACTATGCCAGATAAAAATAATAACAGTAGGGCACCCTTGTAACTCTTTTCGAGATAAAGCATGTAACCAAAAATAAAGAGCGGCAAAAAGAAAACTTGGTAGTGAAAATCAAACCAGAATATCCCATAGGTCGGGTAATATAAGAAAAAAGATAAGGCAATAAATATCGAAATGCCTTTTCCAATTTTATGTGAACGAGATATTCTATAGAGGGCAGGTGAAACGATTGCAATTGAAAATGCTTGGAATATCAACATTAAGGGATAATTTCCGGTTGCAGTAAGCGGAGATAAGGGGAAAACGATACCTGAATCAAACAAAGTTTGTATGTAAGTCAGCAGTGATAAGTGAGTGTGAAGGATAACCCATCCTCGTTGAGCGGCTATGCCCAGGTCAAACACTGTTGCGTTTAATGCCAATAATTTTGAAATGGAGACGTATGACCAAAAAACCCCATAGATTAAAGTGGAAATTGACAAAATAACCAGAATCGACCTACTGTGTTTGGTTGGTACCGATTTTTCCTTATTGAAAAAACCTCTATTTCTTTTCGCTTCAGGACTGCTCAATGACAATTGGATTTAGAAAGCAGGGGAACCTTTAAAATCTTCCGTTCAAAAGTGTTATCTCCGATGCTTTCATTTCTGAAAGTTGAAGACAGTCCTTGTCGTAACCGATCCGATTTCAGAGAGAGCATCAGTTCAATTCGAAGTCTTGAAAATGCTCCTGAGAGGGATGAAAAACAATTATAACATTCTTGTAGCAACTCCTTACATTCCAAATAGACAAATCAGTGAATTAAAGGACTCATTCAATGTAAATATACATCTTCTTTCCTCAAATAAAAGGATCTTCCAAGCACTACTTACTAGATTTAAGAAAAACGAGTCTATGCTCTGGGCCATTTCCTGGCTATTCGAAGGTCTTTTTTCATCCAATTCGATAGCCCTAAAGGAAAGAGAACTTAATGTGAATGAGATTATCAACACATCTTATACCGTTCCTGCATTGTGCAAAATATATTGGAATCAAGCCACACCACCCATGATCACCCTAGAACAAATGGCCAAGTCGAATCTTCTTGCCAAATTTTCCCTCTTATTGTTCGGTTGGATTTTCTCGCTTCTAGATAGGAAGGTGTTAAAAAAACACCTTGAAAGCTCCAAAAAAATTGCCCATAATTCGGAATATCTCATGGACCTTTATGCAGAATATGGCGTGAATTCCAAGGTAGTGATTCATTCTCCTAAGGAATTTCATGATTTTATGCCATCAGATATTCCTCCCTCTAAAGATTATGTTCTAGCATACATTGGAAAGGAAGTTGTGGTCTCCACTATCCTGAAAATTGCCGACCTGGGTGTCAAGGTTAGGTCTTTCGGTGCAAAGGTCCCGTATGGCACTTCAATTTATGAATTGCGAGAAAGGGCTAATTATCTGGGCTTTGTGGGTGAGGATGAGCTATCAAGCCTTTATCATAACGCCCTCTTCACGGTCTTCCCCTTCACAGAAGAACCGTTTGGGTGGGTTCCTTTGGAATCTATGCATTATGGCACTCCTGTACTCAGTTATAAAAAGCAAGGACCATCGGAAACTATAATCAATGGCAAAACAGGATGGCTTGTGGAAAGTGAAGATGAACTCATTGCAAAGGCATTGGAAATATGGGAAACAAAACAAACTGGTTTATCTACAGAAGACTGCGAGGATAGGGTAAAATCCTTTTCTTCACAGACAACCATAAAAAAGCTTATTTCATTACTTGAGGAACCTGATGAATTCTGAAAAGAATTTTGCCATAGTTAATTATTCCAGACAATGGGACGGTACAGCTATAGCTGCAAGGATTTATCACAATACTCTTGTTGAATTGGGTTATGAACCCTCATGGTACCAGTTAGCAGACAGTTTCGACGTGCAAGACTATATGCAATTTCCCAAAATTATACGAGGCTCAAGATTTCCACTCAATTCTGTTAGACCAGGCTGGGATAGATTGGTTTTTTTTCCAGTTAAGCGTAGCTTCATCACTGAGAAGAATGTGTTTCTATCTGATCCCACCCTAATTCGGACGGCCTTTGGTAAGAATTTCATGGTTAAGGTCCATGACGTAAATCCCTTAACAAAATATAGGGAAAAATGGACTTCTTGGGCTATGTTCAAATATTCCATACCTAAATTAAAATCAGCTGCTTCACTTATAGTAACCACAGATTATATGAAGAGAGTAATATCATTATATTATCCAGACCTCGAAAGGATCTCTGTTGTCCCAGAGCCTGTTACCTGGAACACTTTGTCAGTGATCGATGAAAATGTCAGAAATTTGGACGAAACTGGGAATAAACAAATCTTATATGTGGCTGCCGATAGGCCCTATAAGAATATCAGGAAATTTCTGGATATTGCTGCGGAGTTTCAGAGACGCGCCATTGATGATTTTCATTTCACTCTGGTAACAAAGCCAAAAGACACAACACTTGCTTACTTCAAGACATTAGGATTAAAAAATACAAAGATTCTCACAAATGTAGAGGATATGAAGGAAGTTTATTCTAAAACAAATCTTCTGGTTTACCCTTCCCTTTATGAAGGTTTTGGAAGACCAATAGTGGAAGCTATGTCATATGGTATACCATCCATCTCACTTAAAATAGACCCATTCAACGAGATTATCAGACAGGACGGAATACTTTTGGACAAAGATGATTTGGCTGTTTGGGTTGAAGCTATTCAGTACCTTTCTGAAAAAGAAAAATACGCCATTTATTCATCAAGGGCAAAAAAGGCGTATGACTCTCGATATTCGATTGGCATCTTTGAGTCTGCTTTAAATAATGCATTCAAGAAATTTCTCGAGGGATGAAAGGATCAATGAGTTCCATAGATTTAGGAAAAAATGTCAGAAAAAACTACCCATTAACTAAAGGAAACAGGTTAGCAGTTGTATCCGTTGTTGCAGTATTCACTGTTTTGATTTTTTTAATGACTTCGATTCGATACATGGGATTTCTCGATCTCAACTGGGATATGGGAATAAACATGCAATTGCTCTGGACAAATACCCATGGATATCTTCTCTATGAAACAGCAGATTTTGAAACATCTGGAATCAGGAGCTTCCTACAGATAAACTCCGCTTATGTTGCTATTCCCCTTTCTTATCTATATGAAATTTTTCCGACCGCATACACTTTGCTTTTTATTCAGGCCGTGGGAATCTCCCTTTCAGCCATTCCGATTTACTATTATGCAGTTTCAAGGATCAAAAATCCCAATGTCTCTTTGTTGATCGCTATTTTTTTCCTGTCAGGGTTTGCAGTAATATCAGGGGTTTTTTATGATTTTCACTGGGAATCATTTATTCCGCTTGAATTCTTCACATTTGTTTACCTTATCTATCGCAGGCACTATTTTTTTGGTGCAATTTTAGTTGTTATCGGAACGATGACGCTTGAGGTTTTTCCTTTCTTCGCTGCCTCATACCTCATATTCCTTCTATTTTTCACAAAAGATGCTACTGATGCAGCCTTTGACCGCACGGGGAGCTATCTCAAAGAAAGA
>JAKBQK010000311.1 GCA_021835265.1 Thermoplasmata archaeon | reverse complement strand
TTAGATCCTGTCAGGATCGATAGTGCCCGATCTCCGAAAGCTCAAGAAAGAGAACGAGCGTCTGAAGAAGATCATAGCAGAGAAGGAGCTTGAGGTAGCATTGCTGCAGGATGCATATAAAAAAAAGCGAGGAGGAGAAATCATTGATCGCTGATTACAGATCCAGGGAATTGAATGTATCAAGAATCCTGACGCTCCTGAATATTCCAAGGAGCACGCATTACTATTCTCCGGCATCTTTGCAGTTCGGGAGAGGGCGAAAGGCCTCGATGATCACCGAAAGGATCACTGATACTGGAATTATGGAAATTACAGATGAACAGCTCCTGCTTGATATTACGGGTCTGATGGGCAGGGAATTTGTCTGCTATAGTTACAAGAAGGTCTGCAAATACCTGCAGAGATACGGATCTATAATCAACAGGAAGAAGGTTTTCCGCATCATGGAGGAGAACAATCTCCTCGACTACAGATACAATTGCTGCAGTCCAGCCAGGAGGGTTGTGGAATCCATTGTTTCTGTCCAGAAACCCAAAGATGTGAGGGAGATAGACATCAAGTATGTATACATGGAAAGAACAGAACGGAATACTTGTTTGCGATCATCAACTCTTACACCAGAGAGGTTGTTGGTATTAAACACATCGGATATCACTGCACCTCACAGGATGTGAAGATAGCAATTGATTTCGCCTTTCTGGACAGAGGCATTATGCAGATAAAGAACGTACGCATAAGGAGCGACAACGTTACTCGTCACGTCAGCAGGATCGTTGAGTTATTCTTATCAACACACAACATCGCACATTATAGGATACATCCTGCAACGCGGAAAGAGTATGCACATATTGAGTCATTCAATTCTATCCTGGAGAAGGAAGTCATAAGGAGGTTTGAGTTCTCTTCTTTCGAGGATGCAGAGAACACAATATCTAGGTTTATCGCATTCTACAACAATGAAAGGCTGCACTCTGCGATCGATTACAAGACACCAAAGAAGGTATACGAAAAAAGGAAAGAAAACATAATAAAGGGATCGGCATGAGTCGTAAGCAAATCTAATTCGGTAAACTCAGATTTAAACTAAAATATCATAACTAATTCAGGTTTTCTCACAACGCCATATATCCAATGACAAAGGTCCAAACAATAGAAAAATGACTTTATAAAAGGAATCAATCTTCTGTGGAGTGAAAAATTTAGAATCTATGGACATAAAATTGAATCAATTTAACAGTAACGACATCAAAACATTACTAGATTTTTATAGTACATTTTCGGACAGGAAAGAATTAGTCAAATGGGTAAGAAGCATACCTAAGTCAACGCCAAAGATACAGAAAGCTGGAAATGAAGATTCGCACATCGCTGTTATAATTCCTACACCAACTCTACTACATCCTCTTGCGATTAATTGTCAAAACAATATTTTTAATGATCTGAATATAATTTTTTCTATTGACAACTCCGTACTATTCAACTTATCGCATAGTTACAATCATGGTGCCAAGGTATTATCTAAAGAACCAAATGTTGAGTGGGTCATCTTTTCAAACGTTGATATGTTTCAAATTGATCAGCCTACTATTCTTCAGAATGAGCTTACCAAGCTCAACGGGCAAGTGAAACTCAGTTATGCAAAAGAAGATGGTTCGCACTCATATCAGGTGAGAATAGGAGAATACACCTATCTGAGAAAAATTGTATTCAATTTATTTGGAAAAACCAGAAAGATCCGATCTAATCTTGAAAATAAATTTTCCATTCATATGAATGCAGAGGACGTTAGGAGTTTTTTTTTCAGGAATTTTGTCACAAATGCCAAAAACTTGTTAAATTTTGGTGATTTTTTTATATTCTCCATAGATTTACTAAAAAATTTCCATTATGAGCCATTCGACGAAATGTATTTGAACGGAATGGAGGATATTGATCTTTCTTTAAGACTTTTTAGTGAATTAACTAAGGATGAGATTGTGGGAATAAATTATAGAATTGGTAGTATGGAATCTGGAGTGAGAGGGAGAGGTCTAGAAAGAATTTTCCGAAGCATTCCTAGTCTAGCGTATTTTAATGAGAAGTTAGAAAATATTAAATATAAATGGTAACTTTCCCAGCGTGTTCAATGTTAAAAGGGACCAAGTTTTCTATTTATGATTTAATATTAATTCTTGGATTTGCAATATACGTTTCTATTTGGTCTTTTATATCTCTGACACGTTTTTATTCTCTTCAGGCGGATGTCTTTGACTTGGGATATAAAATGCAAATAGGTTGGAATGCACTATATCACCCATTTTTCGGCATCGTCATTGATATATCACATTTAATTGTTTATTTTAGTTTCCCTTTGTTTCTTTTCAAAAGTTATCCCCTATTACTCATATTTCAGTCCTTCTTTATTGGTGTAGCTGTATTCCCTATATATTCAATGATAACAAGCGCAACTAAAAGCAAATTAATAGCATTATTGGTTGGTCTCATTTATTTGCTTTATCCATTAAACATAGGTTTAAATTGGTATGATTTTCATTTTATGATGTTTTTTCCCACTCTATTTATTTTTGGGTACTTCTTTTTCTTAAGGAAAAACTATAAAACCTCGACTTTCATGTTCATCTTGTCTGGACTCACTACTTATCCTTTTTTGGGTTTTTCACTAATCTTCGGCATTGTTTTCCTAATTGATGCGATTTTAAGGGAAAAGAAAAATGAAATTTTTGTTCCTACAAATTCAGAAAAAAAATATTTATTTTTGTTGGTATGTTTTTCCTTTATAATACTTGTAATACAATTTCATATAATGGGAATAACACCAAATATGATAAGTAAAAAGGCTGAGTCCTCTGTAAACACCTCAGCCAATTTAATCTCTGAAATTTTTTCAGTTTTATTTGTACTATTAATAGGAGGATTTTCTGCATTAATCAAGCCTAAGTGGCTTATCTTTTTTATTCCATATATATTTTTGGTTTTTTACTCTAATAATTACGTATTCCAATACCCGAGAATAATGCAGTTTCAATACGGGCCATTGGTAACGCCATTTATCTTTCTCGCGTTATCTGACTTGTTATCAATACATTCGAACAAACAGAGGAAAGTAACTTTCATAAAAAAGATATCAATTGGCTACCGTTCAAATAAACTATCACAGAAAGTTGTTGCTATTTTTCTTTTAGTAGTTGTTACTACTTCGGCATTGTTGTTTAACCCCTTGAGCCCAATAAATAAGGACAGCGGAATAAATTTTGAGTTTTATCAAAAAGATGTTCCAAACTTTACTTTATACAATGATATGAAGACATTAATTTCTTTGGTGCCTGCATCCAATCCATATTTAATGGTCCAGCAAAATATGCCTGAAGCTTACCCAAGGCCATTTTATCCTAATGTTGGAATTTTGAGCGTTGGAGGTGGAGCGATCGCCTATAATTCGTCTAACAATAACTTTTATGTATACAATACAGCTTTAGGTTGGATTAACGCCGATATTCAATACGTGTTGTATGATCCTTTTTCTCAATGGGCAATCCAAAATGGTAGTGCCATTTCAGGAAGGGCCCCTGAAAAAGGCTCTACATATCAAAGTATGTATAATATGGTAAATGAGTTACTCGCGTCCGGAAGTTATGGAATTTTAGCAGAAGCAAATGGGATGGTACTGCTTGAAAAGGATTTCTTTGGCGGTTTGGAATACTATATACCGCTTAATGATCAATTTACGGTTAATAATAATAATATAATTAATGAAGTTCCAGGGATGTGGAAAAATAGCGCATTTACATTTATTTCTCCTGGAAGTTATAGGGTTAAACTCATTTATGACATTAATGAAAATTATAAGGGCAACATAAGCTTTTCAGCCACTGGTAATAATGGAGAAACCGTTATTTTTAAATGCGGACGTAGTGTCAATTTTTATGCAAATTCTTCAGTTTCCTTAAGTTTTAATTTTACAGAAAAATACACTTACCTGTATACGGATTTTTCCTTTCCAACGAATTCAGCATATTTTCTATTGAAATCATTTGAGTTGTGTCAAGTTGGCCAACCCTCGAATAACGAATATTAAGGTGTACTGATGGGAAAATTATTAATATACTGGCCAATGGGTTTATTTGACAATACACAGTACCATAAAGAAATTGGCGCAATAGCCTTATCTGGTCTAAGGCAAAATTTGAAGACAGCAATAATATGCGGTAAATTTCAAGATCCTCCGAAAAATATTTCAAGCGGTGAAACGGGGTTGGTAAAAAGAAATTTTGTTACTAAGTTTATTGATGCTGTTATTGCTTTCAAATACGTAATTTCTGAGCACCCAGATAATATTTTAATGTATAATATTGAAAATTATGGTAATGTATTTCTAATTTTAGCAACAATATTATTCAGAAAGTTGTTTTGTGGGTCTAAACATAAGACTAAAATACTGATAAAGGCGGACAGTGATGGTTCCTTTATAGAAGTGCAAAACAA
>JAKBQK010000001.1 GCA_021835265.1 Thermoplasmata archaeon | reverse complement strand
CTTGAAGATCTGCTGAAGGAGTTTGAGAATCATTCAGAGCATTTCCATAATGCCCCTGTTCCCCCAATTCCCAGGATGAGAGCTGAACTTGGCCTTGAAAGGTGAATTGGGAGGCTGTTCAATGCCGGCCTCCATGGGTAAGGTGACGGAAAAGAAGAGAATAACTTGCGGAATCGCTTCCAGTCGGCTTTGCACTTAAATCCCCTTTTTTGCGATCTTTTAGGTGCAAGTAAACTATTTTAGGTGCAAGAATATATTTTCTAATGAGCAACCCAAGGTTCAATGATAGGCAGGTGACTGGTAATGTTGGATTATTTTTTATTTGTTACAAGCTTTCTAGAAGAGGGTGGAATGTGTTGCCTACTTCACGAAATGCAAGAGGTATAGATGTCTTAGCTTATGGTAAAAATGGAGAAAAATTCCTTACAGTTCAAGCGAAAGGATACACTCGAAAGGCAGCTATAGGGCCGTTTAAAGATAAGACCGATGTAATAGCGGATTTTTATATTGTTGCTTGGAATGTTTATCATTCGCCTCTTATATATATTCTATCGAAAGACGAAGTAAAATCCCTTCTAATGCCTGATAGTGATGGTAAATACTGGGTTGAACATAAATATTATGATAAATCAGACTTCTTCGAAAAGTGGGATAAAATTGGATTTGGATTTAGTGACAACGCAGAGAGCGAACAGATAATTAAGATTGATAAGGAACTAAATGAGGTAAAGACTAAAGAAAGTTAGGTTTCTATTAAATCTCATGAAATGGATATAACAGGGGCAGAGATGAAATCAGGTTTTATCCCTAGTTCAAACATCTCATGGATCAACACCGTTATGTTGTAGGCTATTGCCTTGCAGAACAACTCGTTTTTCTGTGCAATCAAATTCTTGCTTTTAAGGGAATCGCCGAACTTCATTTTCCATGCAGAGAATGTGGTTTCAACATTGGATCGGAGATGGTAATGTTCCTCAAATTCCTCCTTTCTCAGCATGAACATCGCATACATCTTTCTCCAGATGTGGCTGTTCCCTCTCGGCTTACCAGTGCTGTTTGATTTGAATGGGATATATGGAATACCACCCATCTTGTCAACAAGGTTCATGTTATCCCTTGAACTGTATGCCTTGTCAGCCGACGCCTCTTCTACTTTGAATCCAAGTTCATGTGTTTTCTGCATGAGTGGAATAAAGTTAGGGCCATCAGCACTGCCTTCTCCTGTATTTTCCGTTACTCTCAGGGCGGTTATCACGTTTGTTTTCACACCAACGGTTATGTGGGCTTTAAGCCAACCATGTTCTCTTTTGAGATTGTATTTCTGCTCTGCATACTGCATGAAATTCCTTGTCATGAAGCCCGAACTGTCCGTTGCAAACTTTGTTTCAATGGACTTTAATGGCAGTGCTGTAATTGAAAGGAGGTTCTCCAGAATTGGTGAGATTTCTTCCCTGTTAAGCACCTTTGACGTTACGTTGAAGTGAGGCTTGTGTGAAATCTGATCTCTTGATTCTGCAAACTCAAATAGTGACTCAGACCTTCTGCTTGACAACTGGGAATACACCTTCTGGATTGCACAGAATAATTCATCGCTGAGTTTCAATCTTGGCCTTCCTCTAGTCTGTATTGGTTCTTCAATATTGACAACAAGATCACTAAGCATGGAATCAAAAAGTTTTACCTCTTCATTCTGTGCCATATTGTAAGACGCCCAGTCCTGCGAATACGTAACCTTCCTTGTCTGTGTTACTGTAACGTTTCCTTGCGAGTCTATAGTTTGCGTCATAGAAATTTCCACTGCTATGATGTGTTTGCATCTCACGTGCCTGTTCTCAAAGTCAGGACAAGTGCATATTGGCTCTTTTGATGCGCAACCGACAATGTAATTCCCATGACCGCTCTGTGATGGCACTACCCAGTGCTCACCCTCTTTCCTGAGTTTTCCAGATTTAGCGATTTCTTCGCCTTTTTTCTTTCTTCCATCGACATATTCCATTGGTGTTCTACCTCGTTATCTACCTATTACTTATTGTTATATAAATGTGTCTATTATTCTATCTATCTATCGACTACTACCCATTATCGACATGCAAATAGGTATATTTATTAGCAAGTTGTCAATATATAGGTAGAATGGCAAGAACAAAAGGCGAAACAACAAAATTAGTCAATGCCAAGACTAGTAGCGATTCCTTAAGGGCTACAGTACCTTCATTTATAGTGAAAACATTACACCTTGAAGCTGGTGATGAACTGGAATGGCAGATTGAGTCCATTGAATTGGGGACAGTTAAAGTTCAAATCGTGAAAAGTAAGAATATCACAAAAAAGGAGTGGATATAAAAATGTCTTTGAATTGGCGGCCTGACAGCGCTAATGAGAAAATGATCGGTCAGGAAAAAGCAGAACTATACGTTAAGACGCCAAAGAAAAGCCTCTCCTGGTGGTTGCGTGAATAACCATGTATTTTTTTCGTGTATGTATAACACTATAAAATTGCGTAGGAAAGCCCAAAGCGCAATAGAAATAGTAGGATATAAATCATCTGAGTTAAAGATGGCTTTTGCTGGTGTAAGTTCTTTACAGTTTATCGGTGATATTTGTGGTTAAAAAGATTAAAAGTGGACGGCAGTTGCTCTCTAAGGAGGAGTTCAAAGTCCAAAATTCGAAAGCGAATGGAACACTATTGATGAAAAACCTTTTCAATCAACTTTCGGATGGAGCCGAGATTAAAAACAAACAAGAATTTCAAAATCTTGTAAACTTTTCAGATTTCGAAAAGCATCCAATCCATAGGTGGTTTAGATATAGGGAAGGTTATTCTATAGAACTGGTTAAGAAGCTAGTTGATGGTAATCAAACCCGGGTCTTGGATCCATTCTGCGGCTCTGGCACGACACTGGTAGCATCCAAAGAGTTGGGTGTAGATTCTATAGGCCTAGACATCAATCCATTGGCTACATTTATCTCTCAGACAAAAATATTTGATTACAAGAAAAGTGATATAGATTCTTTGAAAGAGGAAATAAACTATGTGTTAGATGTAGCAGACAATACCCCTATGTCAGAGAAACCTGGTTTAAAGATAATAGAAAAGGTATTCAATAACGACATTCTAGACATCCTCCTACAAATAAAGTTTAGAATAGACCAGATAAAAACAAAAGAACACAACGCATTTTTGAAATTGGGATGGCTTTCGATACTCGAAGCTGTATCCAATACAAAAAAGGAAGGGAACGGAATAAAATACAAGTTTACTAAAAGAACAAAAGATGGATATATTGCCACTCCCCAAAAACAATGGGAAGACAAGAAGTTTGGCTTTGATAAGAAGCAATTTGTATTGAAAACAATAAGGAAAAAATATGCAGAAATGATAAGGGACTTGGAGGATTCAAACTTTAAGAATTCCACCTCTAAGGTTTACACGGCCTCGTCATTGGTTTTGTCTGACTATATAAAAGGTGAGAATATTTCTACCTGCATTTTCTCACCACCTTATGCAAATGCCTTTGACTACTTCGAGATATTCAAAGTTGAATTATGGATGGGTGGTTTTGTAAAAAATTATAATGAACTGAAGCAACTGCGTAGTAAAGCACTCCGCTCTAATTTGAATATATCAAATATTAATCTACAAAAGACAGATTTTAAGCAACAAGAGCTTGAAGAACTCTTAGACATGCTAGGAAAAGAGGTATTATGGGACAAAAAACTAGTGGGAATGCTGAGAGGATACTTTGAAGATATGTATCTCACTCTAAAGGAGGTATATTCTGCATTACAACCAAATGGGAAATGCGTGATTGTGGTCGGTAATTCTGCTTATTCTAACGTCATAATACCAACAGATTTGCTTCTTGCAAGGATTGGACAGAATATAGGATACAAAAATGCAGAACTCTACATCACCAGACATCTCACGACAAGTTCCCAACAGAAAAAGGCTCTGGGACCTCTCAAGGATTTCCTTCGAGAGAGCGTTGTCATCCTTCATAAATCCTCTAGCAATTACACGAGCGTAGATGAGCTACCAAACAACAGAAAAATAGAATACGGTGAAAAATTCATCATAACAAGCAATAATATCTCATATCTTACTCATACTTTTCATAAATATCCTGCCAAATTTATACCCCAGATACCGAGATGGGCTATATCTAAATATACCGAAAAAGGAAGTGGGGCGATCATCTTAGATCCATTCTGCGGCTCTGGCACGACACTGGTAGAAGGGATCGTTCACGGGAACATTGCCTATGGGATAGACATAGATCCTTTGGCGCGTTTAATAAGCAGAGTTAAGACGACTATGATTGACAAACAACGCCTAGACAAAGTGGGGAGAGAAATAATATCAAAAATTGAAAATAAAGACAAGGGACAATTTAGGCCAGCTACGGCTAACCTACAGCACTGGTTTACAGATAAAGCAATTAACGACTTATCAAAAATAAGAGATATTATCGACGAATACAAAGATGAGATCAAAATTTCTAGAGTCTG
>JAKBQK010000288.1 GCA_021835265.1 Thermoplasmata archaeon | reverse complement strand
AGAAGGGGCTCGTAGTCTAGTGGTTATGATACCGCCCTTACAAGGCGGTGGTCACCGGTTCAAATCCGGTCGGGCCCATTCTATATACGGTTTAGTTATTTGAGAAAAACCGTATAATACTATCTCTACAATCAAATAATCCGTACATGTATCTTAAGGATTTTCGACTTTCTATATATACTCCTGATCACATTTTTGGTATATATATTAATAATTGAATACAAATAAATATGATCCATGCGTTCGATGATCCCCTCTCTGATTACTATGCAAACTTTGGTTGTTGATTTGTATTTTTTATGGATAGTAGTTGATCCATCAACTCTTCATTGCATGATTTTATCTTATGGTAATCCCATCAGCCTAATTTGGTTTATTACCACCTCAGAAAGAGGAGCCAAGATAACCTTCTGGTTTCCAAATAATACCTATACAAGGTGGAAACTATTATATGCTCCTGATAACCTTTCCTAGCATGATAGAAATTCCGAAAATAGTCATTGCACGGCATGTCCCAAAATATGTCGGAGATTTAGGTATCACACAGTTTGTAGAAGATCTTAGCAAAACCATGCTATCCAATTCTAGCTGGGATAGGCACTGGAGAAGAAAGGGAACCGTTACGGATCTGCAAACTGGTGATATTATGATATTCGCATTTAAGGACAATGACGTATGGTATGCAATAGGGGATGCAGTGCTTCTTTACAACGGGATCGAAGAGGATTACTCTGATTGCAAACGCATGGCAGGTGATGAATGGAAATGTTGCTATCACTTCACAGACTTCAGACTTTATTCAAAATATGTCTCGTACAGTCAAATGGAAACGAAACTTTCTAATTTCATGCCAGAAAGACAAAGGGTTATCCGCCTGGAACCGGATGATTATGTTCGCCTTTTATCTATGACGGCAAAACAGTGATTTTGTTCTTTTAAAGGTTGATTGTGTATCTTTTAACATTCCAAATTTCACTCGATCTTCCTAACTACAATTTCCCCATAACTTCATAGAATCCAATATGTTCTGATTCTGACACATTCAACTTCTCTGCTATTTCTTTTTTTAGGGTTATTCTTAATGACGAACCTTTGGATGAGGTTCTTGTTACCGCTATAAGTTTGTCTGGCATTAAAAGGGTAGTAAGTGGTATAAGTTAAATTTTTTTGGAATAACTTATTTTTTAGTAAATCTTCAGAATAATTTTAGTAATGATTCAATCTGAGTTGCAGATAGTTTGAGATATGCATCCCGCATAGGAGGTTTAACTCTGTTTACAGTTCTACACCACAGTTGGCTTGGTATTTCCTGCACTCGTACATGTATTGAACCATCCAAGAATTTTACGATATAAGGGTATACTTGGTTGTCCCATGTACCGTCCAAAGGAAACCCCAAATCATTCCTGTTATTGGAGATGACTCTTTCGACTGTTCCATAAGCATATAAATCATCTTTCCACTTAAAAAAAACTGTGGAACCCCTTTCCAGTTTGTTACTTGGAAACGGAAAAAGCATAATTTCTCCTCTCCAAGCTTTTTCTACTCGATCCCAATCTTTAGCTTCATAGTGAACTCCATAATAGAATCTATGAGCTTTTAGGTCCTGTCGGCTATTATTTAAGAAATTAAGGACTTACTGTTTTTTTTAAATTTTTCCTTCTCTGGATTAGCAGTCATTGGAAATATTGCACCCGACCAAATCTCCGTTCTAGCCATTAACAAGATATTTTTGTCAATTTAATCAATTTACTTTTAATGAGATATTGTTAATTATCGGTTGATAAGTTGTTGTTGTTAACTACCTCTGGTAACTAAATAAGCACTTAAAACAAAAAATGAAAGTATTTGCAGGTGATTCATTTGATTAAGGTTTGTTTTCTGGACTTCAAAAAGCAACTAATTTTTGACAACGTCAATTTTATGATTAAGCATAAAAACTTGGGAAAAATCGCTCACAAATAAGCTTATTTAAATAGAATTTCAAAGCCTAAATGGAATTTCTCCCGTTAGATTTTGTGATTTTATTCCTCTTAATGCAAACCAAGCTATCTGATCACCTTAATGTATCGTAACTTAGAGATGTGTTGGGTTTGTTGAACAATATTGTAACTCAGTTAGCGACAGAACCGTTCTTAGCGCCTGGTTCATACAAATATCCATGTATTTTATTTATATTTTTAAAGGGCTTGATGTTACACCTTGGAAAAGTGAGGGCAAAGATACATCAAGAGAATTTTTGTCATCAAACATGAAAACTGTGACCTTTTTGAAGCGCTAATTGAATCTCTATTAGTGTCATTCCTACATATGACTGCTTCCAAAGTATAGCAAAAGGACTAATAATATTGCAGCAAAGAAAAATGCCACCCTATCCCAGAAGCCAAAATAGAGTTGAAAGGATAACACAATATGCCCAACAATAGCCAAGTACAAAAGTACTAAGATAACAATTGCGAATACTCCGATCCCGATCCCTGCACCTTGACTAGTCACTCTTAAATAATTCTGTTCCTCTTATTAACCCTTTACTTCACTTATGATTTATGGGGTAAACAAACTGTTTCTATACAATTTTGAAATAATCTATTATGTATTCAATCTCCCACCAATAATTTTCAACTATCTCATAAAAACCCTATATGTTCTGATCCCGTTACATATAGCTTCTCAGCTATCTCTTTTGGTAGGGTCATTCTCAACGAAGACCCATGTTTGATGTCATAGTTACCACAATTAATTTGTCTGACATTGAGAGAGGTATTACAGAGGTTGAAAATCCTTACTTAAATTAATGCCATTTGGAAACCAGTCTATTCTTGGGTAATCAGAAAAATTAACCATAACTGCAAAAGAATTAAATTCCCTTAAGGGTTAATTCCGTGTCGTAAGATATGAACATAAAGGACGATGAAAACTGTAAAAATTGGTATGTGGATTTTATCGAAGAATTCCGCCAAAGGTATAATAAATTCCCTGAGTCAGCACGCAGTTTTGTATGGAATATTGACAATTTCAACTCTCCGTGCCAGATAATATCTTTTGTTGTACACGCAAATAAAGATCTAACATACCTATGGGTAAGGAAGGACCCTGAAATTCAGGACCTTGATGTGAAATGTTATGGGCGGATAAATCCTCAAAATTTCTTAGAAACTGCAGAGTTGATTCTGTCTGATAAGTTACTATACGCAAAAATGGTGGAAAATAAAGAAAACACATGGCCACACGAATCCTACGGGGCATATCTTGAAAATCATCTGGTCTTTCTCTCTAAGTTTATTTTAAAACAAGATCTAATTGGTATTGAATTCCCCATTGATCACGTAGTCGGAACGAAATTTTCAACTCCAATGAACGGGTTCTTTTGGATGATTTACGATGACATTACAAAGATAAATCCAGAACGTATCCTTAAAGAGATCTTTGAAGGTGCCCTAGCAAGAGAGAAAACGGATCAGAACGCACCAAAAAGAATGGAATCATCAAAGACAAACAAAGAGGAATTAGTCTTTGGTAACTCTACTTACTTCTATCCACCTATTTGGGTCGGTGAAAAACCTGCATTTGACTTTAAATCTAAGGTTAACGGTCTTTTTATTTTTCCGATACCAACATATGTAATGGAATATAAGAACTATACGCTCATATTTAATCAAAAAGGTCGATTTTTTTTGGGTATTAATGACAGAGGGAAGTGTATTAGGTATATGAACGAAATAATAGGGACTGCTATCTTGCAGGGTTATAATATTGATATCGTGACTGATCTAGATATAGGAGAATCCACCGTTACTAAAGACAAGGGAGAAACGCGAAGCCAGACTTATTCAAGATCTATTGCGAGATACTGGCAATTCGAACAAGAGATGAACCCTATTACTGAGGAAATGATTGCGTCATACATTCAAATTAAAGAAGAAGACCTGCGCAATATTGTGAGATTTGCTGAAAGCGCTTCTATGAACACTGAGACAAGCGATTATATTGTCTTTTTTGCCCATGCGAGCAATTACGTCAGGGATGGGAAATACAAAGAGTCATTCCTGTTCGATTGGTTTGTAATAGAAAGATATTTGCTGAATAAATGGGACCTCTACATTGGTGTAAACAGTTTAGAAGAGAATAAAAAGAAAAAACTGAAATACTGGGACATAAACAATGTGATTGAAGTATTATACCTAACTGGAAAAATAGACCAGAAAATCTATCAGGGCATATCCACACTAAAGAAAATAAGAAATGGGCTTTATCATAAGGGAGCTGAGGTTTCAAACAAAGACGCTATCAAGTGCCATGAAATCTCTGAACTTCTGATTAGAATAGAGACAAATATTATTATTTCGGAGGAAAACTGATCTAAAACTTTATGCCGGTTCAATCTTATAAGTTCATATGAATAACCCCGATTCCGATCTTGAGAAGAGATTATGGTCTTCAGCTGATAAACTCCGTTCCAATATGGATGCTGCAGAATACAAGCATGTTGTCCTTGGCCTCATATTCCTGAAAT
>JAKBQK010000087.1 GCA_021835265.1 Thermoplasmata archaeon | reverse complement strand
AGTTAGTATTTGTAGAGGTTAAAGATGCAATGCTTACATTGAAAGACCTTGGTCAACTCTGGGGATATACTCAACTCATAAATCCAATCGAATCATTCTTAATATCTTCAAAAGGATTGGGCGTTTTGTCTGAAATATATAATGTTCTAAATAGAAGAGATTTATTCGTGTATGGTAGTAAAGGAGAGAGAACAATGAAAGCTGCTAAATGGTCTATAAATAGTAAATCAATTGATTACTCTACCTTAATTCCTCACTCTTAAATGCCGTCTTATATTTACCTGTTGATCATCACATCGTTGAGTAATCTTTTAAGACATTCTTGATTTTTTGACTATATTTAGATGATCTATTTAGAAATTTTATTCATCTAGTTTAATCAGGCTCAATCAATGCTAACCATTTAGACTCAATCTTAAAATCTAAACAATTTAGTTAAGGATAGAATTTAGTTAAAGTAATATTTAATAGCAATGTTTTTAAAAACGTCTCTTTCTTAAAAAGTATGACCGTGATATATTCCTAAATTCACTCATCTTCTCATTATCTAACTTATTTTCAAGTATCTTTCTCTTTTCGAATGCTATATCAATTTGGTCCGTCATAATGTCAAAGTAGTCTCCTGTCCAGTTTATACTTAATACATATATACCCGGAGTGGCCATATTTTCTGAAATTATTACAACTCTAATAGTGAATTCAGACCTATGTACTTTTTGAGTAGAGTTCATACCATTTCCATAGAGTGTTTCCTTAGTTAGATAAGTTAAACTTGCTTTTTCATGTGAATAAATGTCTTTACTTTTATTACCTTCCATATTTATTAATTCCGTATCGAAATCTCCCGACAAGTTAGTCGTCATATCATATGTACTCCAGGTCCAAGCGGTTTTTCTTATTGTTGCACCATCCCCATTTCGTAAGATCGTTAAATCGACCCTGCAGTTTTTTGCCACTGTTTTTCCAATATTATAGACAATGAACCCTATCTGGTCAGGTGAATCCTTTCCATTGAAATCTGGAAAAATAATTAATCTTGGTTTCATAGCTTCTTCTTTATGTGCTGTATGATAAATCTGATAGTAAGCAGCAATTGCTAAAGTGAGTGTTCCCACAGCACTTATAATTTCAGCAAATGTTTGAATCAAGGTCATATTATCTTACTCTCCCCATAAACTCCGAAGTATCCATACCTGTTATTTGAGTGTAAATGCTTGTTGTGAACACTGACGAATGGCCTAACCATTGCTGCACTACGTTCAATGTGACATTATCAATTATTACTCTGACAGCAAAGGTATGCCTGAATTTATATTCAGATTTACATCCTATTGTCATACCTAAATATACCCCTTTAAGAACTAAATTTTTAACCTTACGTGTCAGGCAGTTACGCTTATGGTCATGGACGTTTATGTTACTCATACCTATCTCATTCTAATTCGTTTGTATGGACGTCGTCTGTTTCCAAGAAATCTCCCAGTTTCTGTATCAATTTTTACAAAACTGTTTGTTCTCCTGTTATAAATTTGTTTGCGATTTCTTATGGTACCCTTTAAACCAGTATTTCTTTTGCTATAGTCTATTAACCTCTGAGAACCATAATATATGGCCTCTTCGTGCGGATGTGTTACCGTTCTTTTAATTTTTATTGCTTTGCTCCCAATGTTTCCTATTCCTCCAGCAATCTTTTGAGATAGTTTTGGTTTATGCACCCTAGCCATATATTGTCATGAATGATTTCTATTTAAATATTCATGGAATAGTTAATAGTTATGTATTTCATGTTCCACATAGAATTTCATGTCGTGTAACAACACCAACTTCAATCTGGCATTACCTGAAATTTCCAGATAATGTGATTATAAATTAAACTGAATATATTTTCAAACTCCCATAGCAATTCTTAAATTATTTTTTTATCCACATCTTCATGTCATGGAAATGATGATCTCTTTCACTGTGACCCTGTCCACTATTTCAATATTGTTTTTTTTCATGCATAATTTTTTCATCTTAGATAATTCTACCATGTTATTGATATGAATATAGAGGTTGTCACACCTGTCACACCCATAATTTTTTTTTCTTAATTTTCTGATCTGTAACTTCTTGATCTTAGTTAATTCTACTAAGACGTATGACTATTTTAGGGGGGTGTCTCCCATATAATGCTTCTCATATATAGTCTATTTTTAGGTGTGACAGGTTTTAGTTGTCACTCATGACAGGTGTGACAGGTAGTGTGACTGGGGGGGTGACAAGGTTATAGGTTGAAGCATGTTTGACATTCAAATGGCATGACAGTAGTGAAATATTTCCACCAATAATTAACAGTCTTCTTTCACATTTTATGATATGGGCAAGTCTTTATTGTGCACAGTGTCTATATTCACGGAATGTGTGTCTTAATAGCATATGCTATTTCCCGTTCAGTAATGCATGTATAATTTCATGTATGGAGTATCATTTGGTTATGATTTCCAGGTTTGCAAAAATAATACCATTGAAATCTTTTTCATGATCTCATGGATACAAAATCAATGATCATTTATCATACTGTGATAAATGATTTCACAGTAAGGTTTCATCTGTTGATTACCAGTTAACAGAGGGCCGAACAAAAATTATTGAGCGAAAAAGCCTTTCACTTTGATAGACTGAATAGATTAAGGTGAATAATACCATCTCCATTTAATTACAAACATGCCCAGAAAGTTAAATAAGTGTGTTGATTTAATCAATTGATTCTGTTAAGTAATTAAATAATTTCAATTTAAATGTAACAAAATTGATAGTTGGGGTGCTCCGAACATTGAATGACGGTAAAGATGGTCAAAATCTAAACGATGAATTTCCAGATGATATAGGCACATGGACACTACAACAGGGTATAAACCTAAACGATATTGAGAAAAAGGCAACGGATTCCTTAAGAAGAAAACAAAAAGTACATGAAACATTGATAAAAAGAATCCAAACATTTCGTGATTCTACAAACCATAGGTCTTTATTTATTATTTTAGTGTTTGTATTTTCAGTTTCAATGGTCCTAAACGTATTAGAGGGACTTGGGTTAATCAGATACAGTTTCATTCTTAAAATCATAGATGTGATCTTTATTATAGGTCCCTATGTGTACTTGGTCATCAGAATATCAAAATTTGTTTGGAAAAACAAAGGTTTAGATAATGAACTTGAAGAAACAGATAAAGAGAATGGGATTGGCACAGATGGAAACGCTACTCCAGATACAATAGAAATAATAACCCAAACCTTTGTACCAAGGCTAAAAAATTTTATGGAAGCAGTTGGAAATCACAGCACTCAGGAGCACATAAAGCAAATGATTCGTGGTTCAATGATTTCTTACGAAATTTATAGCGAAAAAGTTGGTATTTCGTTGCAAAATTCAAAAAAGATCATGTACAGTGAAGCAGCTAGTCTTGAATATCTAATTAATAATATAAGTAAGGCATCAGGGATTAAAGAAGACATAGTAAAGTTAGCATACTATGATTATATTAAAGACCCACTTGTAAACTATACCTTGAAAAACATATTAAGACATAAAGAATCAAAAATAAGCAGGGAAAAACTAATCCAATTACTTAAAAAATCTATCCCATTGAATGGAAGCTTTCCATGGCGAACCGATTCAATGGATAAGATCGTATTAGAAACTTTAGAACAATACGTTTCTAATGGAAAGGAATACACGGTAAGATCTGTAAAAGCACAGCTATCTGAGCTTTTTAAGAGAGCTGAATCAAATTTTAACAAGTTCATAACTAATCTGGACACATTTAGAGTAAAGGTTGATTTAGAAAAATTTAAAATGTACTCGGATAAAGATCTAACTCTCGAATATTTAGAAGATGGAACTTTCTTCATTAATACATTATTTTCCAAAGGGGCTGCAGAAAAAGGAAATTTAAACATAGTTATTTTGAATCTTATATACCACTACGGAGATCCTGAATCTGATCGCAGGAATCTTTTAATGAAATTAGGAAAAGATGATAAGGAGCTTTTTGCTAGTTTTGTTTATAAAGATGTCCTAGGGAAAACGAATTCCATAAAAAAGGAGATGCTTGGAAAGGTGCTATCTTCAATAGGAGATTATAAGATAGAGAAACTAGGGAGTAAATTTAACAATATATTGGAACTTCTTGACTTCCTAAACAACGCTGAAAATGCAATGAATTTCCTAAATTTCACAGTGTCAATTAACGTAAAAACGGATGAATTTGTTAAACTGATAACAACGAGTGTTATTAGTGAGAATGAAAACCAGTGGATGAAATATTATCTGGAATACTTTTTTAAACTTGTAGACTGGGAGAATGAATTGGTCAAAAAGTTCCCAGAATCCCATGGTTATTCCATAGAAAAATACGTTAAAATATTGTTCATCTTATTTTGTAATGGTAAACTAAGTTTTCAACCTGCAGTGGATAGAATAAGTCTCAATAAATTTTACTTATCCTATGAACACAATGGTGAAAAAACACTT
>JAKBQK010000256.1 GCA_021835265.1 Thermoplasmata archaeon | reverse complement strand
CGCATTCAAATTCTCTGCAACCTCCTTCGGAGGGGTCATTATCAATGACGATCCTTTGGAAAAGATCCTTGTTACCACTATAAGTCTGTCTGTCATTGAGAGGTTAAAGATTATAGTTTCACTGGCTAGTGAAAATGCAGAAATGAAGATGATATATCTCAGAGTGACAGAACTGAATGAGAATGGTCTCAAAGAGTCATCAAGGGATATTATAAATGCAGCGACCAGATTACGAACCTGTTCAGGGAAAGGTACCTTTGTTCTTAAACATAATTCTGGACACTACATAAAAAGCGTTGCAAAACGTCATGGAAAATCTAGACAGGCAAGAACTTTTTTCCTATCAACATTTTTCGGGTACGAAATGGAATTAGCAGTAGTATTATTAATATGTATGTATGCATTAGTAGTTTTTAGTATGAACAAAAAACATGAATATTCAGAGGTGATTTCTTTCAATGATTGTTAAAAATGATTTTGAGCATCTAAACCCTAACCGAGCAAATGGTTTCAATAGATTTTTCTTATGGCCAGTTTTGCTGAAGTCTAGAAACGATGGTCTAATAACAGAAATGGTTGGAGAAGCTATTGGGTTGGAAAGGCTCTCTTTTGAACAACTATCATTGGGTAACAAAGAAAGTAGCCGAATGTTCGGAACCGACATTCTGTTAAGAAAAATTGAGGGAAACTATTACGTTGCTTTTGGGTATTTTAACAAGAGTACCGGAACAGATTACAAGAAAGGCGAAGAATTATTGAGGAATTTTGGATTTTCCCCAATCCACATCACCTCTAGTACACTATATGCATTTGCAAGAGGTTCCAAAGATAAGGGGGATTATGTATTAAGAGAATACCGAGCTGGTGCTGAGAAATTTCAGGCTTATTTTAAAGATGACCACTACGACCGGTCAGAAAGAAGGATAGAAGAAAGACTGGAAAACGACTGGAACGATGGCATAAGACCATACCAGATTGTTCTTCACAGAAGCCACTCAGATGAGGTATTTATATATGGTAACGGTCTAGTTTTATTCTCCAAATTTCAGGGAGGGCTGGAAGTTGCTAATGCCATCACAGAGATCGCCATTGCAGACAGGAGGCGTCTGAACGATAGGGTAAAAGACATAAGATATTCAGTTATTCCGAACCTGCCTATTCGCATCGTCGAGAGGTTACCTCTGCGTATCAGGGTATCCTCCGATAGTGTTGACAAGGAAAAACTTGCAGAAAAAATTATCAAACATCTTGGTTCAAACTTTGCTTCATATGGCGGCACGAATAACGAAGGAACGTACCATTTTATACTTCAGAGGGAATCTGATAAAGATGGTACCTTTCTTATCTTATCATCTTTTGCTGTGAATATATTTGATAGCGAAGTGATTGTGAGTCCAACATCTGAATCTGATACTACTGATATTGTTGAGATCTTCTATGGGGTAGAAAGATTCTTTAGGGTAGAGGAGAACTGGTTGAGAGATTGAAATGCCTTCGTCTACCCTGAAAGATAGATTAGAATCCGCCAAACGGGAATGGAACCACGCAAAAGCCAAGTATGTTCTATATGACGTTTTCACTAGGGGAGACGTAAACCATCCTTATAGATATGTTATTTCTGAGTTAGGCATAAAATTAGATGGTTCTCCCCATGGATCATGGGACATAGTGATTGCAGATAAAGTGGATCTTGGAAAAGGATTGCTTACTCCTGTACTTATAGAGGTCAAAACCCAATTCAGCGATAATGAACATTTAATAACCGACCTCGTTAAGAAAATAGAAGAAACTGAAGAGCTCATAAATAATGGAAAAGCATCTTCACTGCTTAGTCAGATACCTACTAATGGAAAACAACTGGAACTCAATACGGATAACTTGGAGTATGCTCTTTTTCTTCCGAGTCGGGATACAAATTCACTTATTGATTACATCAAAAGCTACAAAAAACAAACAAAATTCAAAATTGGTTTTGTGCTCTGGGTATTTGATAACATTGGGTTTGTTACTGATGTTATCAGCATTCCCTCCCTCGCGAGTAACGGGATAAAAGTTTGCAAAAAAATTAGAAATTCAAATCCTCCACCTCAGTGTAATGTCTGTTTGTGTAAACACCGTGACGAAAGTTTAAACAGATGGTTTCAAAGAGGAGAAGAGCAACAAATTCAGGTTGGAGGCACACTTCCGCCAAAGTTAAGCAGACATTGGACAGACCCCTCTGTTGCGATAACAATCATACTGGCTTCTGGAAGGGTAATTCATTCACGCGAGATCTTCATAACAAAGATTGACTTATCCATAAAGATCAGAGAATTGTACGATTACTATAAAATGTCAGTAAAAGACAATGAGATAGATTCATACATCTCTTATATGGAAAGAATGGGCATTCTCAGGGTTGATCGAGACATTCCCCTTAAACCTTTCCGGATAACAAAACGTGTAAGAGACCTTCTCGATAATGGAGATGATTTATTAAAAGAAATAGTTAAGAAGGCCTACAAGAAAAAAATAGACCCGTCATCTGGCTATTTTGAATGATAAAAAGAGACTTTAACCTCTTGTTTTTGGGTATCTCCTGCAATGTATCAAGGTTAGCCTGAAGACACCTTCATTTCCGAGATTCTTTGCCATACTCGAAATGTCGCTGAAATTCCTATTATCATTGCTGTCCTTGAGGAAAATATTTATTATCTATTTCACTACATATTATCGGTACTGCATATTTTCACCTCACAAATCTGAATTTGCGAAGAACCATTTTTAAGGTAGCTATAATCCACTATCAATTTTGTGCAAGTTAATCGATAATCATAAATCGTTTTCATCACTTTACCTCTTGTGAATGGTAATTTTAATTATGTTACAAATTTCATATGGAATGTTGCCGACTTACTGAGAGATGTCTATAAAAGGAAGGACTATCCTGACGTAATATTGCCATTTACTGTTCTAAGACGGCTGGATTGTGTTCTATCAGAAACAAAGGATGATGTGCTTGTAACATACCCGCAATATTACGGGAAACTTGAAGACCCCTCTGCAGTGCTCATGAAAACATCAGGGCACAATTTCTATAACATTTCAAAATACGATTTCGAGAAATTGCTCTCGGACCCTGCAAATATAAGGCAGAATTTCTTCGACTATCTTAATGGGTTTTCAGCAAATTTGACAGATGTAATGGAAAGATTCAAGATCAGGGATCGTATCAACTATCTTGCAGAGAAAGATCTCCTTTACAAGGTCGTGCAGAAATTCTCCGAAATTGATCTTGGTCCTTCTACCATTTCTAACCATGATATGGGATATATCTTCGAAGAGCTCATCAGGAAGTTCAATGAAGCCAACAACGAGGAAGCGGGAGAGCACTTCACACCAAGGGAGATCATCAGGCTGATGGTTGAAATTTTAATGTCCAAGGATCAGAAGAGACTGGAGAAACCAGGAATAATAACGACAGTATATGATCCTGCCTGTGGAACTGGAGGAATGCTCACAGTAGCAAAGGATCACGTTACTTCAGAAATAAACGGGAGGGCACAAATAGAACTCTTTGGCCAGGAGATCAACGATGAAACATATGCAGTGTGCAAATCAGACATGATAATAAAGGGTGAGAATCCTGATAATATAAAACCAAATTCAAGCTTCTCACATGACGGTTTTCCCAGCATGACATTTGATTACATTCTCTCGAACCCTCCATTTGGAAAGGACTGGAATCAGGATAAAGGGTTCATCGAGGAAGAGCATTATCGCGGTTTCTCGGGAAGATTCGGAGTCGGTCTTCCACGAATTGATGATGGTCAGTTCCTTTTCCTGCAGCACATGATTTCAAAGATGCATTCACCGGAAACAAGAGCAAAGACAAGGATTGCAATAGTATTCAACGGTTCACCACTCTTCACAGGAGATGCGGGATCAGGAGAGTCCGAGATAAGAAGATGGATCATTGAAAATGACTGGCTTGAGGCCATAATAGCACTGCCCGATCAACTTTTCTATAACACGAATATCAACACCTATCTGTGGATTTTGTCAAACATAAAGGATCAGGATAGAAAGGGAAAAATCATACTCATAGATGCAAGGGATATGTTCATAGAAATGAAAAAGAGCCTTGGACAGAAGAGGAAAGAGATATCTGATAAACAGATACTAGAAATCAGGGATCTTTACATCAGTGCTAGGGATGGTGGAAAAGTCAAGATATTTGACAATGAGGAATTCGGCTACAGGAAGATAACCATAGACAGACCGTTAAGAATGAAATTCGTCATAAGCGAAGAGGGAATCTCAAAAGTTTCCTCAGATAAAGCTTTTGAGAAAGCAAAGAATGGGAAGCAGAAGACTATTGATCAACAATCGCAGATGCGGGATTCCACCGTGAATTTATTATCTCAGTTAAAAGGGAATGAATTCAAGACCAAAAGTGACTTTGAGGAAAGAGGATTTCTAATAACCTCCCAAAAAACACCGTAATATTTATTCATGAATGATATTCTATCTTTTATGA
>JAKBQK010000028.1 GCA_021835265.1 Thermoplasmata archaeon | reverse complement strand
TCATTATATGTGAGATCGTTTGTGTTTATCTCCTCTGCTACGAATGGTTCAAGTGTGTTAGTACTTCCAGCAACTGATGTTCCTGTCACTGGAGATCCAGCAATTACAGAATCCGTACTCATATCAATAACAGAAACATATGAAAGATTCATGTTAGGAGTGAGATATATCTCTATTTGCACTGAACTGTTGAACTGAGATATTACATAATTCTTTTCACTTTCAAATGTATAACTCATCTTCATAATCACGGGATAGCTAGAATAAGTTGAATCACCATTGAGTGATATGATAACAGGATTGTTCAATTTATTTACAACATATTCTAAGTAAATTTGATCAACTGGAATTTTCTCAGTGACGCTCTGTACAATCATCAGATATTCATTATTGTAACTTGTATCATCCCGGGTTAACAAAATTTCCATTTTAGGAACCTCTGGATTTCCCTTAGGAGCATTTTGAAATAGGAAAAGACCAAGGGTTGTCATGAGTATCACTGTTATTGCAATTAGCAATAGCGTTCCTATAAGTTCTGAGACTGCCCTATCTTTCCTGTATCTTACCTGCTTCAATACCATGCAATTTATTGGTTACTTATAAAGATAATCTAATGCGACGTTAAATTTAATCATCGCTAGTTTTTTTCATTGAAATTTGAACCTTATGACTTCTTGGAAATTCTTTGGAAATTATTTCCTTAACATTTTTCTTTAGCTCTTCTGCATTTACCTGGAAACTTTCCTTTTTAAATCCATCTTCTGTGATAAGAATTTCCTTTCCGTGTTTCGTGAATGTTACTTTTCTATCCTTTTTGAAACTTAAAACTGTGAGTTTGTGATCTTCATCGATCTTGGAAAGAAAATTTAAAACGGTTCTTTCAGCTGCATTAATTGGAACCCATGACATAAATTTGAATTCCTTTAAACTCAATATCTTTTTCTTTTTTTAATGCTAAAGCGATCAAATATTTTTCCAAATAGAAAATTATAATATAAGACTCTTAATCTCATAATTCTGACAGGAAAGGATAATTTATTTAAGGATCGTGTTGAGAATTTAACTCAAATACTGATGCTATCTAGAAATATGACAAAGATAGATGAAATAAGGAGAGAAATGGACAAAATCCTCACTATCCTTGAAGAATCCGACAATGAAATGTTCAGGCTTATGTATAATCAAGAGGAATCGTTTGATCCTCAATTTATCAAAGAAATCGTAATTTCAGATATAAAACAGATACGAGATTCCAAAACCAGAGAACGTGCTTTATATTATATTAATCGGTTTCTTAAAAACCTCGGTGAACCACAAAACTCCAAAATTAATGACATTAACCTAAGTAGATGGAAACTGTATGGAGATATTATAACTGACAGTTTATGGATTTTTAAGAAAAGGGACAGCAGTGGCCCTCATAATGCTTCATACTGGGGAAATTTTGTACCCCAAATTCCATATCAACTTCTCAGAAGGTACACAAAAAAGGGAGATGTTGTAGTAGATGGATTTCTCGGAAGTGGAACAACTCTTATTGAATGTGCGAAACTTGGCAGAAATGGAATTGGTATAGAAATTTCAAGTGATGTTGCCAATATGGCTATGTTGAATGTTTCAAAGGCTGTCAACAGCGAACATAACTTTCAGGATATAGTTATTGGCGATAGCCAGACTTTTGATATAACCAGTATTCTTGAATCACATAATGTGAACTCTGCCCAGCTGATTATTCTTCATCCTCCATACTGGGATATAATAAAGTTTGGGACTTCAGAAAATGATCTTTCAAATGCTCCAGATGAATCAAAATTTCTGAATATGCTGACGAAAGTTATCAATAATCTTTCAAGAGTTCTTGAAAAAAGGAGATACATGGCACTCGTGATCGGGGATAAATACAGCAAAGGCAACTGGATTCCTCTCGGTTTTCATGCAATGGAGAGAGTTATTGATTCTGGCTTTATCCTTAAATCAATTGTTGTAAAGAATTTTGAAGTTACCAAGGGAAAGAGAGAGCAAAAAGATCTCTGGAGATACAGAGCATTAAAGGGTGGGTTTTATGTGTTCAAGCATGAGTATATATTTATTTTTCAAAAAAAATAATTTTTTCTGTAAGATTTTATTATAGTAACTGTATTGTTTTCTCAAGTAGAAATTGACTCTTATTACATGAATTTGGTATGATCCACTCACCTGATTACACTTCACCTACATTATAGATTACAATTAAAATACGTATTTTCATTAGTAATTTTAGATTATTAATCACACTAAGGTAGGATTAAAATATTCAATCGTAGACAATAAAATAATTACTCTTCTTACGATCATAATTAAGAGAATGCGGAGGGCCGGATTCGAACCGGCGAACCCCTACGGAAGCAGATCTTGAGTCTGCCGCCTTTGACCTAGCTCGGCAACCTCCGCTTCTATTTCCCAAGCCGTTATATTTACTCCCAATTTAAGACTTTTTGAAGGAAGTTGTTTAAGATGACCTTGGAGCAGTAGAAATCAATTCGAAAATAAGATTAACATTAGTCATTAATCAGTATGCTTAATGATAGTGTGGAATATTTTTAAACGTTTCCAGCATCATCAGGATCATGAACATATTTGGTAAGGATTTAATTCTGTATCCTCAGGAACCATCCTATAAAATAAGAAGTAAAAATTTCCGAAATTATAACCTTGATGACATTGACAAATTCTACCTGCCAGAATCTATAATCCAGATTGAAGGTTATAAGAATATCCCACCAGTTTCCTTTATTGAGGATGATAACAGAGGAGCCATAAGACCTGAACCTGTTTGTACAGTAGATCAAACTGATTTTTTTCTTTCAATAAAGGGTGTTGGGTCAACAGTTGACCCATATTCGCTTGAACCGCTTAATACATACAGTATAAGTGATCTTACAGAAAACCCTGAATACAGGAAGAAGATAGAAAATTCTGGATATCGTGGTAATAGATTTATCACAGGAGAGACATGGCTTAGGGGGTCTCCATACGGTGGCCAGGGACTGGAACTAGCCAGAATTGCAATGAATACTTCGGAAATGGCAGATCCAACTTCCATTAATGGATTTAGAATAGCTCCAGTTATTGGGATAGTATCAATGGAGAAGGAACTTCAGGAAAGAATAAGAGAACTTTACTGGTACAGAAAATATAATGGAGACTTTGTTCAGGAAATACGTTTGATGCCTTCCAATATAAGATTATATTTCCATGCCACAAGCACAGTTGGAAATAATATCAGCAAGGTGTTTGAGATGTTCAACATTAATGATAACCGTGCTTCTACAGAATTTATGGTGAATTTTATGAAATCTGGTTTGGCAGCCCTTACAGCATTTTCAAGAACACTTAAAAAAGAAGATGACAGGATCTATTCAGGACTTGATTTCTTTGATGTATGGCTTGATAAGGATGCTGTTTTATCATCTGACGGTACCATCTTCTTCGTTGATCTTGAGGGTGTAGAAAGAAGATACGTCATGGAAGAGAAAATAGGAGAGACCATAACAGATCAATTTTACAGATCACTTTACGAATTGATGTATGCTTACACAAGAATTGATGAAGAGAGAATAAGGAGATTTGGTACACCAATAGAAAGAAGAATGCAGTTACAATCCATTCTCGAAATGGCAACCGATGGAGATAAATATATAGAAATAGATGAAAACAACGGAAGGGTTGACCTCATAATTAAGAATGATCTTAAATATGATAATTTAAATAGCAGTTTTACTATGCTAAATAAGGTGAAATAGATTAAATCTCTGGAAATTTACAACTTTCTGAAAGAAACGTCCATGGGAAAACTGGATGTGGCAATAGATTCACAAAGTTTGAATTATTTAAAGGAACAGAATTATCTGAACATATACAGCAAAGATGATTATAATGGATTGAAAAGTGAGGTCTCACAAATGGAGAATTTATCCAGCCAGATTTCATCTGAAAAGGAGCAATTTCAGAAGGAAAGGTCGGAACTGGAAGAGGAAGAACGTAAAGAACGTTCAATAAGATTCCATCTTGAAAAAAAAGATAAAAAAGAGGAACTGAAGGGGGACGTCAAAAAGCAGGAAAAAGAGGTTCAGGATGTTTATAATACAGAAAAAACACAGGAAGAAAAACTCAATCAGTTGATGGCTAAGAAATCGCTTCTCAATAATCTCGTTCCTTATAATGAAATGTACATTTACCTTACTGATAAGGGAAAAGTGTGTGTACATGATCTTGCATTAAGACTGTATAGATTTTCTGATGAAGATTTCACAAGTTATGAAAAGGACATGTCAACCACATTAAATCAGCTTAACGATATAGTCAAAACCAGTAAGATTTATTATACTTATCTTGAAGGCATTATACCAGATGTTGAACAGAAATCTACGCTTCTTAGCACAGCCATTGGCTTGGCCAAATTCAAAGATGATGTGACATCCATGGAAAATAAGTTTCACAGTATATATCAAGAGATTATTGAGAAGCGATTTCTTAGCCATCAACTGATTGAGTTTTTC
>JAKBQK010000238.1 GCA_021835265.1 Thermoplasmata archaeon | reverse complement strand
TTATTTAAAATTCACAGCGACTTAAAAATAGTTCTGGGTGAAAGATTTTCCGATTGAAATAAGTAAATTTGATAGAATTGTAAATAATATATATTAAATTCTTAATATTAATTAGTAGGTTTTTTCGGATTTTGTTGGTTTCCCTGATATATAATTGACTTAAAAATTACCATAATCTTTATATTTAGCATTTAACTATTTAGGCTTATGGTAAAACATACTAATGCTATAATAGCTGTCGTGGTTGTTGTCATTTTGATTGCCGCGGGTGTTTCTGTACTGGAATTTTATCATCCAGCTAAAGCTACATCCTCAGTACTTACTGACACATCTCAAACTGCTGCACCAGGGGAACTGGATCCAGCAACGGGATTTTTTACGACAGATGAGCCGCTTTATACTGCCTTGTATCAGGAATTAACTGAGTTCCATAATTCTGGTGTAGGAGTTGTGCCGGCTCTCGCTAAAAGTGTAACAAATGTTTCACAACAGAATTATACTTTCACATTGAGACAACATGTCACATTCAGTAATGGAAAACCCATGACTGCTCCTGATGTTTGGTTTTCAATCTACAGGACAATCATAATGGGGCAGGGAGTATCCACATCTAACTACCCAAATATACTGTTTAATGCTTCTGACTATGCAGCAACTGGTATTGCATTACCATGGGGCACAATTGGAGCATTTGAAAACGATACTCTTTCTCATTACAACGTTAAAGGAAATAACTTAACAGTAACAACTAAAAATACTGCAAACGCTCTTGATTATGTACTGTCTAATTTTAACACAAACAAATCAAACATGATGCTAATGAGTTATGCTCATCAGGCTGTTGTTGTTAATGGGAATTACACTGTTACAGTAAAGGGTCTCTATGTTTATTCATTCATGCTATCAGATCTGGCCGGATGGTGGGGAGCAGTAATATATCCAGGACAAGTTGACGCAAATGGTGGAGTGATATATAATCAGCAAAATACCTACATCAACGATAATGGTGCAATTGGAACTGGGCCATACGAAGTAAAATCTGCAAGTGCCGGTCTTGATACTGTGGTTCTGCAGGCAAATCCTAACTACTGGGTATCTAAAAGCACAAACACACCCTCATCCCTCCAAGCTCCTCACATTCAGGAAATAGTCATAAAATATGCACTATCTCACGCAGACAGAGTTGAGGAATTTGACAAGAATACGTCACAAATATCTACAGTTTCCCCTGCATCCTTCAAGAACATTATAACTAGTTTCTATAATAGCTCAGAAGCCAATTATAATCTTGTAAAATCATTCCCAATAGATGGAGTATTTTACTTCTCAATGAATACAGAAAGATCATACACCAACAACATACATTTCAGAAGAGCACTTATAGAGGCAAATAACTATACAGAACAAACTAGCATATATAACAACAATTACAATGGTCAACCAGAGGCTTACAATGAGCTTGGACCAATTTCCCCTTCATATGGTAGCGCATTCTACAATCCTCTAAACCTCCCATTGCAGAGCCAGAATCTTAAATACGCATTACAGAACATATCAATGGCTGGAAATGAATCAGGATACTACGTAACAGTTGGTACTCATAAATATGGAGATACATCTGGATATGATCTTAGTACTGCAGTTACATTCAATCTTACTGGAATATCACCAATAAATTCAATAGAAACTGCTCAGTTTACATATGCTATTGGTTCCTTCGCTAAAATTGGACTGCATTTTGCATCAAAATCAGTTACTGAAGCAACATTTGCAGGTCTTACGAAAAACAGTTCATTCCCGAGGTTTATGGACCTTGGATGGGTACCTGATTATCCAGATCCAATTGGACAGCAGTTAATGCCTGTGTACGATATACAGCAGGGTGGAGCTCTAGGCGGAAATGATGCGTTTGTAAATAATAAGACGTTGCAGAATCTCTTTTCAACCCTTGATTTCCAGTCATCTGCAGTCCAGGCCCATGACATGAAAGAAATATACAACATTACCTATAACCTATCAGCATATATCTGGCTTCCAATGCCAAACAACGTATATTTCATACAGCCCTATGTCCACGGGTTCGTTGATAACGCGTTCGTTGGTTACTTCTATAACTTACTGACCATTTCATATCACGGATCTTCAGCATCCAGTTCAGTGGCAGTAGCAAATCAAAATTCATCAAACAATGTACAGGCATTCGTATCATCTATGCAGGCTGACTCAAGTATATTTTCCAGGCTGTTTTAATCAGCCATACGATTTTTATTAACCTTTATTTCAATTCATTTTTGAATAAATTAATTTTTTATAAGATCAAAGTTCAACAGAAAATTCAAAGATTCGTTTGACGATTATGAAATTTATGAATAATTATTTGTAGGATTACAGAACTAAATTTTAATGGGAGATTCTGTCACCGAGATGAAAGAATTTTCCCTGGTGGAAAACCAGAGGTTTCTTAGTACCATCGTAGTAGCCATTCAGTACCTCTCCAATGAAAGCAGCGTGATCTCCTACTTTGAATTCATTAATTACCCGGCACTCGTATACTGATATACACCCCTCTATTAAGGGCGCTTTTATGAACTTGCCATAAAAAGTAGCTATATGTCCTTTTTGAAATTTGTTAGTATCTTTCAAAGAGTAGTTACCGGCAATATGAGCAAGTTCTCCCTGTTCATCTGAGCAGTAATTGATACCAAATTCTCCAGATCTGGATATAAGTCTGTATGATTCACGCTCATACCCCACCATAACTCCTATGAGAAATGGATCTATGGACACCCTTATGCTCCATTCAGCTGACATAACATTATCCACATTTCCATTTCTAGAGGTAACTAATGCAACTGTGGTTGTGGTATAGTTCTGAGATTTATCTAAATCCTCTATCAACACCAGGCTGCATTATGAAATCGTATAAAATAGTGTATAAACATCTGCGAAACATCTTAAAAGAAATATCTATACTCCCTCATAATGGTAAAAGGAAATCAGATCCCATTTTCAAACTTTTCAAAGCCCTTAAAAGTTGAAAAGGAAAATGGATTTCTTAAATTTCAAACAGATTTAAGTATATTCAACGGAAAGAAGTTATTCCAGAATATCTTCATCTACTGGATAATTGAGGAATCTATTATTTCTGACAGGAAAGGAATTATTAGATTTTACATAACAGGAGACGGGATAAAGGCCAAACCACTTTACAGGAAGAGTGTTTTTGAGTCATTTGGCAATATTGGGTGGTCTCTCAGACTTCCCGATATCATAAAGAATTTTGTAGTATTATGCAATTTTAGTGATGGTTTAAATTCTAATCTTAATGAGGCCTATTATTCCCTGAATAATTCTTTAAAGAGGAAGGATAGGAAACTATGTTTCTTCAAGTTAATGGAAGCTGTAAAAATTTACGGTTTCCCTGAAAAAGACCATGATATATTTTATGAGTATGTAGATAATGATAGATACAAAAATAAGTTTGGTTACGAGCCCCACACTCAAAGTGAATCCGATAATTTGCAATTAGAAACAGAAATGTTTAATTTGCTTGAAATGAATCCAACAGAAGACCCTGAACTGATTAAATCTTCATACAGGAAAATGGTAAGAAAATATCATCCTGATCTCTCTGAAAATGCCGACAACTCTGAATATACTAAAAAAATAAAGGAAATAAATGCAGCCTATGAATACCTGCAGAAACGTTTTAATTAATCCTTTTTGTTTGTACTGGCCATTCCATGGTATTGGTATTTTAAAATAATTATTATTTAAAAATTAAGGATGCCCAATCTTTTTCAAAGAATTAATAAATTGGTCAAATCTACATGAATGATTTAGATGGTTCAGATATATACAGAAAATCAGGAACTTAATTTTTACAAAGATATCAAGGATGGTTCCACTCTAGCAATTTCAGGGTTTAATCTTGCAAATACCCCAGAGTTTCTAATTAAAAAGTTGTACGAGAATTATAAACTAACGGGTCACCCTAGAGATTTATTCATAGAAACAGATGCACTTCCTGCCTCAGTTGGTAGGGCTCTTGATGCAATTCTTAAAGAAATGTATGAGACAAATGATTTCTCTCTAATTAGGGGTTTGTTGATACCATTCATGGGTTTCTCTCCATTTTTACAGAAAATAACCCTGGAGGATAAGATACCTGTGTATGGGTGGCCGATTGGAATAGCATCATACTGGTTCAGGGAAGTTGCCTCAGGAAGACCAGGCCTTTTGACGAGGATAGGAATTGGAACATTTCTTGATCCGGATCAGGACAGTGGAACACTCAATGAAAGTGCAAGAAAGAGCAATATGTGCAAAATTACAAAACTGAACATTTCTGGCAGCCCCTTATTACTTTATGAGGCACCTAAACCCGATGTGTGCTTTGTAAGAGTATCATCATCCGATATTATGGGAAGTCTATCAATGGAAGATGAACCTATAAGGGGAACAGTCATAAATATAGTACAGGCAGTGAAGGCTAGACCCAACCCTGGGACAGTAATTGCACAGGTGAAGTTGCTGGATA
>JAKBQK010000058.1 GCA_021835265.1 Thermoplasmata archaeon | reverse complement strand
CAGGTCCACGTTGATGATTTTTCTACGTAGCGATTCTGCGAACGCTTCCTTAATATACGAAAATGGGGGTGAACTAAGGTATAATGAATCAACAATTGCCTTTTCGATGGTTGCAACATATGCATTACCATTTTTCTTATATCCAAAGAATCTTTCTTTCTGGATTTTTATGAATTCTACAGCATTGTTTTCGATTATGATAGGTCTATGGCGCTTCAGGGTTACCACACTATATTTAATAACAAACTGTTCTGTAACTGAATAGAACTGGAAGGCTGCAAACATGCTTACATAAGAGGGAAAAACGACCTGTGAGGCTATCTCATAGATGTTTATTCCCCTTCCATCTGTAAGATAATACTTTCCCCTTTCTATTCTCCTGACCTTTTTGTTGTTTGAAAGGAGTTTTGATACGTAGTTGTTGGGTTTGTTCATTATTCTGGCTGCATCGTATATGCTGAATACTGTTTTATCGTGTAGCGCCAGTTCGTCCAGTACTTCCTGCATCTTGAGATAAGCCACGAATTAGACATACCAATAAACATTATTATTTTTATGCAACAGAATCACCAGAATTGTGGTGATATGGTAGCATATATTCTATGAGAAATGATGAATATTTCATAATTACAGTTTACAGTATTACACTAAAGTGTTAATCAGATCCCGACCGGTCCGTAAATACATAATCGAGAGTGGTGAAAACATTCTAGAAGGTCTTCATTGGAGTCTGAAACACTATCGAACAAAACGTTATACTGTAGTTCACTATCGATAAATGTGACGAACTCAACAATACCGATAAAGGAAGAGACTAAGAAGACGTCGCAGTCTAAGAAACTACAACCAAGAGGGACCTATGAAGAGGTAATTAAAAGATTGATTGATGATTTGAGCGAACTTAATGAAGAGACAAAGGCTGAGATTGAAGATGCCAAAAAGGAAATTGCGTCTGGAAAATTTGTAACGCATGAGCAGATGAGGAAGAATTTAGGCCTCTGACGGTGTGCAAGATAGTCTGGATCAAGGCAGTCAAACAGATGGAAAGGAACGACAGAACAATCGTCAAGAGGATATATGAAAAGGTCGATCAGTTGCGTCGGAATCCAGGGAGATACGTTGAGAAACTTTTCAGCTACCGGTTTTACAGACCGAGAATCGGCAACTTCTTGTTTATTCTTGATGTTCAAAGTCGAGTGTTAATTGTCCTGATCTTAAAAGTTGGGAACAGGAGTGCGTCCGCTTAAAACATAAAATGTCTATAATTTTATCCAATTAATTTTTCTCAAATCTGAAATTTGAAAATAATAATTGGTTTTCACTCTTTACTTATATTCTGCCATTGTAAGTTTAGAAATATGTTATTACTAAAATACTTATTCGTGTTTTCTGAAAGTGTGAATGACTCCATAAAGGGAGAATTGCAGGTAGAGTTGTAAATATTCAATGCCTGAAAGTAGCAAAACAAGCGGATCATCGGTAAAGTAAGATTGTGGATAAATTAACAAATATTATCAAACCTGACTTATTATATTTGGAGGGTGAGGCTTACTCAAATACTCATTTCTTTTTATCACAGAAAATAAGATATTTTCGGGTGGTATAGTCTTCAAAATGGAAGAGTTGGACCCAGATAAGCTAAACATCAATGAAATATTGGAAAATTGGAGGAAAAAGAGAAAATTACTATATTATGCTGGCTTCTTAATAACCGGTATTACACTTGGTTTCATTATTTCCTTTACCCTTGATTCTCCAACTGCGTCTGCCTCTACCACGATTTCCATCGACACTATTGCCATCACGCTAGACGTTGCATTCGTTTCATTTGTAACCTCTTGGATCTCCTCTCAGTGGGGGATGATTTCATCATTGATAGATGAAAACAATTTCAACAACTTAAGAACATTGATCGGACGCGTCATTAAAGTTGTAGACCCAAATATGTATGAGGAATATTTGAGATACAAAGCAGAAAGAAATCATAAAAAGAAAGATGAGGATTTAGAACAGAAGTGAATCAAATACCAATTTTACTGCCGGAATAACGGAACGCGTGATTTGTATTTTCTCACACATGAATTTTGGAGACAGGTTTCAAGCTCTTTTATAGCTTGTTGTTAATACAGAGGTTTCTCCTCTATAACCCGGTATTTCTGAAACTTTTTCTATCTTCTTGCTTGTTAGTAAATCGGTAATTGCCTTTTCGAACATATCAGCAAGAGAATGACTTAGAATTGGAGAAATTTGATAATCTTCCCCGAATGCACGCTTCATTATCTCTACGCAGTATGCTGGTCTGCCGGTAATTCCTTTAAAAAGTTCGCTTGAAAACTTCTCAAGAGTTCCAAACAAGACATAGTCGTCCAGTTTAACCATTCCAATCAACTCTTATTAGATTATGGATCTCTAATATAAATAACATTCTGTCCTGTTCTTGTCCCGCTTTTTCAGCATAACCGAAAACACTATAATTCCTGTTCTACTGACTTTTTAATGGATATATTTATCCATAGTCATCACATATAATTCTGTGGATGAAAAAGAATTCTGTAAAAAACTTCTGGATCTGAAGCCTCCATGGTTTGTCCAGAACGTCATCATGAATGAAGGTGAACATACCCTGGACATATTTGTAGACCACCCCAAGGGGATCAAATTTCCATGCCATGAATGCGGTATGGAATCCATAGTCTATGACTTATCTTTGCCCCAGTTTAACACTACAGTTCAATTGAAAGTTTTTCCAGAAGCATTTTTTGATCCTTTGTAAGTTCAACAGTACTGTGTGTTCCGTTGGTGTAGACATCCTCCTTAATGCCTTTCATTCTCCCCACAACCTTTGTTGTATGTCAATCCACACTTGCTGGCAATCATGGCTATGATTGCGTAGCCGAGAATGGAGAGAAAGAAGCACAATGAAAGTCGCAAGGTTCGGTCGCTAGATCATGTTAGGATCAACTTCAAGGGAACCTTCATTTTTATGCTCTCATATGTTTACGAACCTTGGTTCTAACTTGATAGTTGAATTTAAGATGACAAACGACTTCTCAGAACCACTGTTGTGTGTTCTTTGAAGAAATAGGATTGTGTTCTATGCTGAAAGCTATCCGGTTTATGTGCGAGAATCTAATACGCTCATAAAACAAGGTATTATCTCCCTCTTTCTCTCCTGTGGAATTGGAATACTTTATCATAAAGTTTGGTACCACCGAAACAACCTCTCCGTCGAGGTAATCACCTTTTGTGTCGCCCTTGCTTGTGAAATATACCCTTACTCTGACTTTAGCTTGTTTCAGGACTTCTTTGGTGATATTTGTGTGTGTGGCCCATCTTAATTCTTGGAATGCTCCCGTAAAGATTGAAAAAAGAGCCAATATTAGGTAAGTTGCAAAGAGCATTCCAAAGTATGTTTCAAAGGTAGAGGTGAAATACCTAGTAAAATAGAGCCCAATAGTTAAATCTAAAAGCAAAATCATTTCTGCACCTATAACACTGGCCATGAATAAGACCTTGAAAAATGCAGACGAATAGACGATATATTTCAATCTTAGAGTCAACCTCCCGTAATCGTTCGGTTTCAAAATGCGTGGCAAAAATACGTCTCTTGACTTTCCCCCTCTAACTTTCTTCCGTGTCACATTGTCTACTATGATGTATAACAATAGGATAAGGAAGGCATCTGCTCCAATTTGGATTTTTAGATAGTAAACCCCTATCGATAGAGAAAAAATGATTACTATCGCTAGAAAACGCACATAGTTAGAATCAAGTTTCAAAAATCTTCCAAGATAGTCCCTTTTTGGTTCTCTTCCTACAAATACTGCATACAGTACATCCAAAACCTCAAGCGATGAAATTGGCTTTTGGCTTCTCAATCTATGAGTTAAATAGGCAGCAATCAATGAGCCTATGGCAACGATTAAGGCGGGGACTAGAGTGGTAAAAAGAGAAATAAATTCACTTGAGCTTGTTGAAATGGTCATTCCATTTACAATTGGGTATTTGATAGAAGATACATAATACTTAGCAAAGAGCCCAGAGAAAAAGCGAAATAGGTCTTGCGGAAGTCAAGCCTTCCAGACTTGACACTTTGTAATCTGCACCGAACAGTTTCTCCTTCCTCTTCTCCCGAAGATCATCATCCCTCATTTCCAACAACCTGAACTAAATGATCTCATCGTCCGAGAAACCATCCAGGCGCAATACCTCCTTCCTGCAGTTCCTCTTCATCTCGCCCTCCGGTATGCACTTGCCAGTTTTAAGATATCTCGCCGATCTGAAATAGGAATTCCTCATGTCCTCCGGGACATTGTCAGGAAGGTTGTGCCTGTTCACTATGTATGAGTGATCGTCTCCAACGTGTTCCATGAAAAACTGCCTGTAGTCCCCCGGGATGAATACCCATGTTACCTGCAGTTAAATTGCATGATGATTCAATCGTTCCATGAGAGTTCTTGAAATAAGGTTCATGTGTATATCATATGTCCATTTTGGGCCGGAATTCAATCAGTTACTGAAGATTAAACTGATCACTTCTAAAA
>JAKBQK010000464.1 GCA_021835265.1 Thermoplasmata archaeon | reverse complement strand
GGATGGGGCAAGGAGAACACTCGCCGAGATACCTGAGAGATCAAGGAAGGTTGCTGAGTTATTTGGGTTAAAGTTATACCCTAAAATTCTGTGGAGTTAAGATTTTTATCTATTTATGGGTGTATCGTGATTATATGGAGACATTCTTTGAACAAGCTGCACTCCAGAATAGTCCACTTCGTATTTTATGGGATTTCCTGAAACATGAGGAAGAATTAGAAAAGGCCAAACAATATGAGAAACTTCGCTTCGTTGGCTACGTTCTCGAGATAGGATATGACTCTGCAAGATTAATTACTTCAGATCCGTTCAAGATAAATGTTGGGGGATTACCGAGAAACTCTCTTTTGTTAATGATACCAGTAAACTACAAGAAGCTTCCGCCCCATTTTACACTTTTGAGAGTTACAGAAGCAGCCCCTACTCCGTTATCTCAAGAAACAGCGCAGACCTATTTCGAACTTCAAAAGAAATCCATGCCAGAGCTTGACGTTTTTACGCAGAGTGAACTTCAATGGGGTGCACTTAATGCCACCATTCTTGGAATGTTCTACCAGAATCCAGATAAGCTAAACACGGTCGAGTTCTCAGGAGATGTAAATAATTTTGTGAGTGCCCATAATTATAAGGTATATGCACCAACCGAAGAGTTACTTGACCTTATCGTTAACTCATTGATTTCAAAAGATGACCGCTTCAAGATTGGAGAGTTGAGGCTTACAGAGAGTAGACTGAGACTCCAAAATGCAGTGGACCAAAATCACATTCCAGTATATGTGTCTGCGAGAGATTTCCTTGGCACTAGGACTGCTTTGTTTGGAAAAACGAGACTAGGAAAAAGCAACGTAGTTAAATTGATTGCTGCTAGTATGATTGAGTCACAAGCTGCTAGTAGTAAAGTCGGACAGTTAATTTTTGATATAAATGGGGAGTATGCTAATGATAATCCTCAAGACGACAGTAGTTCTTTGAGAAGTGCGTACCCCGATAAGTGCATAGTTTATGCATTAAATGCTAAGACAGGGACTCCATCGAGACCACTGAAGCTAAATTTCTATGAAAGCCCAGAAACTTCACATACCGTACTTAAGGGATTGATGTCTAGAGACCGAAGAGAATCTATTTACATCAAGAATTTTGCAAGTGTGAGTCTTCCAGCAATTTCAGAATTAAGTCTTATGCCACAAAATGAGAAAAAAAGGGCTCAAAGACGAATTTTAATGTACTGGGCAATTCTTAAAAAGGCAGGTTTCGAGATAGACCAGCCTACACTCTGCCAGACTTTAAATTTTAACCCTAGGTATAATCGTGAACTTAGAGAGAAAGTATATGCAGAAACTGACCCCCCAACTCAACCGCCGAGTGCAATAAACAATCTGGATGAATTAGTAAACGAGTTAAGCCGCATGGCTAAGTTTGTGAGAGAAAATCCTAACGACGATGTTCTGATTTCTCAAAGCAGTGGTAATCATTTATTTGAAGCTGACGAATTGGCACTATTAAATTTTCTGAGTCCTGCTGCTGGAGCTGGCCCTACTATAATACAACCATATAAAAAATACCACGATAAGGATGCTGGAAACTTTACAAATGACATTTTAAATTTCTTAGATAAAGGAATGACCGTTATCTTAGATCTGAGCAACGCAGATCCAGAAGTGATGGAATACTTTTCTGAGGACTTGTCGAATGCGATATTCCGATCCCAAGTAGACAAATTTAGCAATAACCGATTAGGAGCAGATAGATTCGTGCAACTTTACTTTGAGGAAGCACACAATCTCTTTCCCAGAAAAGATGAAGATGCTAGAGATATATACAAGAGATTAGCAAAAGAAGGCGCAAAATACCATATAGGAATGGTATATTCTACTCAATCTGTAACAGGAGTAAGCACGGATTTACTGGACCAGACTGAAAACTTTTTTATCGCACATCTCGCATCTGATGGGCAAGTTAATGCGTTGCGAGGTGAAAATATTGCTTATGCTTCACTTAAGGAAGATATACTACAAACTAAATCCGTTGGCTATATTAGACTGCTGACTCGGTCACACAGATTTGTGATTCCAACGCAGGCGAGTAAATTCACGCCTAACAAGCAATAAATGGGTGTTTATAATTGCCATATCAAGCTGGAAAAAGGTTGCCTGGAGAAAGAGCTAGTAAAATTGGTCATTTGGACGTACTTAAGAGTGGCTTTGTCAAAGATTTAATTTCAAGTTTTAAAGCATACACTCCGCAAACCGCTACTGAGCCTGGTTGGGCTTCGATTGAAACGAATAGTAAGCCTCTGAGTATTGTGTTTGGTATAGACGGTTCATATCAGCCTATACCATCAGAAGAAGTCCCATACCGTGAAATTGCATTCGTCAAAACTGCTCTACTCCGGATAGACGAACGATCTCTATCGAAAATAGATAAAGATGCTCCACATCCTATGGCCTTGAGAGATTTAATGCAAGATTCTGCCATTCATCATTCAACGGCATTTCCTCTCAAGAATGTAACCATACCGGGTTATAGTACCTACGACGCGGTGAGGCGTATACTTTACGAATCACTTAAAGACAAAGATTTGGAAGGTCAGGTAATGGAAACACTTAAATGGATTGTTTATGAGAAGTGGGATGAAAATGAGAAGGAACTACCTAAATTCGAATGTCCCCACTGCTCTGAAAACCTAGCAACTTTGCCTTATGATGCAGAATTGGGAAATTGCCCCAATTGTAAAAAGGAGATTTACATAACGGATATGCTCGGCTTTCATCAAGTGATGCTCAAAGATTCTGCTCCAGAGGAAATTGCGAGAGACTATATGACTATCCATGAAACTCTTTTACTGTTCACCGGTGTCAGATTCTTTTGGGAACGAAATAAAAAACTATTATCCGAATGCCTATTTGTCAAAGATGGACCGCTTTCCATCAGGGCGCAATACTCTAAACTTGTTGCACCGATTCGGCGGTTTTTGGATTTTGCTAAGAAAAACGGTGTTGAAGTTCACATAGTAGGTCAGGAGAAATCTGGAGCCTTTTTTGACCACCTTCAGATGATCAGGCAGTACTTACCCAATATGTCATATTTTCTTCCCGATGACAAATACATCCGATCAGAAGTTCAGGGTAGGCCGGATAAGGGACAAGCATACGGTAAAGATACAAACTGGGGGGCCAAATTGTTTCTTAGGCTAACGGACTATGATTCAGTGGTGTTAAATGTTCCAACGGGCAGTTTCAATCAGAATCCCCTTTATACTGACTTAATAGGGATAGATAGGATCATGGCCACTATACCTAGACTTTTAAGTCATAGATACGAGGGGGCACTTCTACCAGTTCAGTTAGCAAATAATATTGCATCTTTGTCAACTTACCCATCGGCAAAAATTCTTAAAATTTTTTCAGAATCGAGTGTTTTAAGCGGTTGAAAAATGATAAGTACTCTAACAACTACCTTTGATGAACTACTATCATACTACAATGTAGCAAACGTGGAAAAGAAAGGCCCTAGAATCAGTTTCCTGAGATATCCCGGCGGAAAGCAACGATTGATGCATTATATTTTACCGCTTATTAGAATTGGAATGGAACCCACAGACAGATACATAGAACCATTTGTTGGTGGCGCAGCCGTTTTTTTTTCCGTTAATCCTGAAAGAGCTTTCTTATCTGACCTGAACTCAGATTTGATCGACCTCTATATTGGAATTAGAAAATCTCCAAAAAAGGTATGGGACATCTACAAAAAATTCCCTAATACGAAGGAAGGATATTATTCTGTTAGATCAAAAAAAGACTCTAAAACCAACATCATTCTCAAAGCAGCTATTTTATTGTACCTAAATAGAACATGCTTCAAAGGAATGTGGCGACAGAATTTAAAAGGTGAATTTACGGTAGGTTATGGCGGTCAAGACCGTAGGTGGGTAATTTCCGAAAATAGTCTAACGGAAGTGAGCAATAAACTAGCAAACGTAACCTTGGTTAAAAGCGATTTTGAACCAATTATAAATGGGACAAAAAGGGGCGATTTCTTATTTTTGGATCCTCCTTACAAGCCTTTTAACAGAGATATCGTAGAAGCGCATTATGTGGCATCCAAATTTACTTATAAAAATCAGACTCGGTTAGCGAGAGCCCTCTTAAGAGCAACTAAGAGGGGAGTTAGGTGGGTGATGACCAATAGTTCACACCAAGACATAGTTGAAATTTATGAAGGACACAGAATAATTCCTCTTCCTAAAGGTACTGGGAACATGCCAGGCTTAATAACATCTTCTAGTGGCGAAGTTCTGATCTTAAACTATTAAGTAGGTGAGAAACTTTTCTAAGAGGTTTTCCCAAAACCATCCATTCTCCTGTGATTCATCTGATTAACAGCTGATTTGTGATAAGATCGCCGCAAATTCACTATACTGGCGGTGATTCCACCAGTATTTTCACCACTATTTTTCCTGAATGCCGATGGCTTACGCTGTCCGATTCAGGAATCTTGCCCTTAGAAGGTTGTAGCATATGGCGGTGAAATATGTTTTCACTCTCACCCT
>JAKBQK010000164.1 GCA_021835265.1 Thermoplasmata archaeon | reverse complement strand
AAGGCACAGTTCTGTTCATTGTAAATGGCAGAAGTGTTTTGTCCTTGCCTCAGGAAAAATGAGTAAATGAGATCTGGATAGGATTATGTAACATTACACAACATCAATCAATATTTTCCATTAACTGTTAGAGCCCTGTATACCGATGTCCTGAATGGGAAAGCAAAGTGCCTTGTTGCTGAGGAAGATGGCCATGTTGTTGGCCTGTGTGACGTACATTCAAAACGTCCTGATTCTGAAGTTGCGCATTTAGGGATACTTGGAATTGCAATACTCAAGGAGTACAGGGATAAGGGGATAGGCAGGTCCCTGCTTGAGGGAATGATCAGGGAATGCAGGGGAAGTTTTGAAATAATTACTTTGGAAGTTTTTTCAATTAACACAAAGGCATACGAATTATACAAAAAAGTGGGTTTCAAGGAGAATGGGCGCCTTGAAAAAGGCCTTAAAAGAAATGGCCGGTACTATGAGGAATTGGAAATGTATTTAGACCTCACAGAGCACTAAAATTTGAGCTTATTGAATTGCATTCCTGGATGGGAATTTCTGTTTCTGCGAAAATTTTAATATAGCACAACAGTGAACCTAGTTATGCCTCTCTTTTGGGAACCAAGGACAATCACCCTGAAAGTCAGGAACTATGCTGAAGTAAGAAGTTTTTACAAAGCGGTGCTTTCCCTCAAAGTGATAGAGGACGAGCCTGGAATCTCTGCGACCTTTGATCTCGGCAATATTCTGCTCATATTGGTAAGGGATGATCTTGGAAAAATGCCCAACAATTTTGGTAAGACATTTGAGATGACTTTCATAGTGAGGAATCTCAATGAGATCCTGGAAGGGCTTCACAAATTGAATGTGGAATATGAAGTTGAAAGGGTGGGTGAAGGGCAAAAACTCAATATCCAGGACCCCGAAGGCAGAGTCATATCATTTATTACTAAGTGAGTGCCTAAAAAAGTAGCCATATTTAGGGCTCTGGAAATTTTGTTCTCCAGATATTCAAATTCTTTAATTGATATGGCTGGAGAGTCGTATTTCACGTCTTTACTGACAATAAGTTAGAACAGCCTAATTATTAAGCGACTTTGTACCACAATATTATAACCTGTACTTGCGGTAATAAGATTGTGAAATAGATGTCACAGAAGGATAGAGGTGCGTTAATCGCACTGCTGGAAGTTTCCAGAGGGAATTGCCCGGTAACAAACTACGCATCTTCCATTGGAGAGGAATCCAATGTTGAACAGTTGAAAATCGGTGAAAGCAACACTTTGCACAGATTTGAAACAGAACAGGATGTTCAGGAAGTCCTTCCGAAGCTGCAGAAGATATCCACCAGCGTTATGAGGGTTGGAAAGACCGGGTTCTGGGTAGAGTCACACAGTTGTTCTACCTGCTCTATACTCGCCTCCAGCAACGTTGTTGTACTATCCTCTAGAAATCTGGACTCAAAGCGCATACTCTACAGGATCATGATACAGAATGAATCCAGGCTCAATGTCCTTGAGAAAAACCTTGAAAATGCAGGCCTAAAGCCAAGGATTCTGGAGACGGAATATGAGACTCATTCCCTCCTTACAGAAAGAGAGAAGGAAGTTGTGAAAGTCGCCTATGGCCATGGATATTTCGAACCTGAAAGGGAGATCTCCATGACGGAAGTAGCGCACATTATGAAAGTGTCCACTCCTTCGCTCTCTGATGTTTTGAGGAGAGGCACCAAGAAAATGATAAAGAACTACGTGGACAACAGGCTCTGACCTGAGCCCACATATTCTTTTTTTCCTAACTCTTAATCTTTAATTTTTTGAAGAGCCTCATCAGTTTTTCTCTATTGGCCCTGAAAAGGGGGACTAAATTGAGGTCTAACCAGAATTTTAGGCATGATTTTTGGTATGGGCCAAAAATCTCATGGCGGCCCTTGTCACTCTTTCTCTTCTTCCTGATCCTTCCCTTTTTTCTTGAATCCTTTAACTATTCCTTTGCCAAATCCCTTGACTACATCTGCCCCTTTTTTGGCAACGTCTCCAACAACTTGCCCAGACTTTTCAGCGACTCCCTCTTTTTTCTTTTTCTCTTCTGCCATCGAAATTCCTCTAATTAAAATTCAATCGAAATCATATAACTTTTGTCTCTAAGTCACCTATAGAATAGCCCTAATAATAGATTATTAATCACATCTTAAAATAAAAGCTAAATGTAGCCCGGAATAATCTCTTGAGAATTCTTTGGTTCCAACAAACCTATGGAAATGCCTGCCGCACCATTCTATACTCATTTTCTAAAATGTTGTGAGATATTCGTCACTTTCTTTTTTGTAGTCGTTGAAAAAGTATTTGACTATTAAATGGAATAGAAAAGAGACTGTTGAAAAGTTACCGAATTAAGCCACTACATTGCGAGAATAATGAAGCTGTAGTATTAAGGAAAAATGCGGAGGATGGGATTCGAACCCACGGACCCCTACGGGAATGGACCCTAAATCCATCGCCTTTAACCTAGCTCGACAACCTCCGCCTAGTTAATAGGGATTAACCGGCGATATATGAAATATGCTGAAAATTGGTTAATATTGTTGTAGGTATCCTTCTCTATGAAATGTGATTGGGAGAACTTAGGACTAACACCACAAACAAATTTTTTGATAAATAATCTTATATAACCTTATATAAACTTTAAAAGCAAATTCACTTATGGAAATCGTGAAATCTTGGCCAAACCCTGTAAAATACGGTTTATATAACACCTTTTAATAATATCATATGCCAAAAGAAAAGCCTGTAAAACCAGAGACAGAAGAACAGACAGCCATAAGGAAGGAGATAAGAAAAGAGTGGAGTTCAATGGAACCTAAACTCATTGGGATGGCCCACAAGTTGGAAGATAATGGGTTGATTGAAAACAAAGACTACATTTGGCTAAAATCAAGGATTTCCAACTTGAGCAAGCACTTTGATAAACAGTAATTTTTTTGTTCTTTGGTGAATTGTTAATTTTTAAACTTCAGCTTGACCTATTCACTTTTGCCATTAATGCATTGCATGAGTGCATATGTGGAAGTATTCTTGAAAACACTAATTTGTGTATTTTGATGGGTGATGGTTTTGGTATCTTTCATGACTGTTTGATGGAGTGAGTATATTGGAAGTCCGAAACCTGTAATAATTATGATAATTATGGATACGATAACTTTTGGCTCACCGGCCAAGAATGTCCCCGCCTTCTTAAATGCCCATTTCAACTTTGTTATTTTTCTGCCCATTCATTGAATTATAATATACAGCCAAATAATATTTTGTAAATGAATTGATGAGGTTTCACAACTTCTTACACGTTATTCTAAAATTTTATTGAAACTACATTCTCCACAAATGCTATCTTACAAATTTGAGAGAAAGACCACTATTTTGCGTCTCAACTCAAATTTTTCAAGCACTTTTAGGCAATATATTTAAATCTCATTGCACAGTAATAATAGTTGGACAAATGAGTCAGAAATAACTTGCATCTTTAAAATTAAGTATTTTATAAAGGGCTCCATAGTCAAGATCTATGGAACAAACTAAGAACTGTGAAAGAATTGTATTAATTTAATTCAGCATGCTGGGAAATGATAGCCAATAATTAACAGGTTAACAGTGGGGGTAGAACAGCTAAACCAAGAGTTCAAGGTTTAAATTCTTGGCGCCGAAATAAGTATATATAAACTACTATGATCAATATGGCAATAAATGCAGCCATACTCAAACCAATTAATGGATGCACACTTACAACACTTTCTTTGTAATATTGAAAACTAACTAAAGGTGCTATAAAATATAATATCAATCCCATTGGTAGACCTGATGTGATCCCTAGGTTAACATAATTTTCAATTACTTCTACAGCGGAAATGGGGATCAGGAGTATGAACACAAGAGCTATCATGAATGAATTTATTTGAGAAGAAGATAGAGTTGATATAATCGATATAGATAAGTAAATTAAGAGAGAAATTAGAATAGGGAGGATGAAGTTAGTGTTTTTACTAACCCATAAAATGCAAATTTCTATTGCAATAAAGGGAATAAGACCTATGGCAAATACTATTAATTTCGAAACGGCCACCCTTTCCCAGCTACCAAGGAAAGAAAGTTCAAAAAGAGTCAAAAGCTTGTTTCGAAAAAAGTGAGACCCAGTAATCAAAATTACAAAAGGTATCAACACCATTTGTGTTAACAAGGAAAATTCCGCGGCACTCTTCAAGTATTCAATAACATATGTTTGCGTCAGAATTATTAGAGTTAATATAGGGACATATATTGATAAGGGAAATAACCCTTTCAAATACCACTTAATGGTCAATCTTAAATTGGCCATATATTCTACGTACTCCTGATTTTTTGAAACCGATTATCTTTCCATGTTCCAATAGATTCGAAAGAATCTTTGCATCAGATCTAACCAGTCCGATATCCCCATATCTAAATAAATATTCCATATTTATATCCATTTCTCTATTCAGAAATACCTCGAAGATATCCGACTCAAACAATCCACTTATCGATCCGTGCCAAACTAACTTACCATCATTTAGAATCACT
>JAKBQK010000013.1 GCA_021835265.1 Thermoplasmata archaeon | reverse complement strand
AAAGGAATAGGAAATTTTTAGAATAATCTAATATTTCTATAAAAAACCAGCTTAGTAAATTTGAGTATGGGAATATAAGGAAATGAAAATTTAAAACAATAACTAAGGTGAATAAAAATGAGAAAATCAAATTATAACTATTGGAAAGTGTATAACTTATTGTTCAATTCATACCTGAATCCAAATACAATTAGAAATTTAAAACCAAATCTCGGATAGTATACTACCAAACATGAGTTTTATCAAGATATATATAGATTCTTTAAGTATCAAACACAATGAAACTCAAAAAAGTATTAATCATATTCGTAGCATCTGTGATGATAGCATCTGCCTTTTATGGTGCTATTCAGTCAGGGCCAGTACCAGGAAAAGGAAGTTTGTCAGATACAAGTTCTGCAAGCGCGTCTAGTGTGACAAGTAATTCTTCTACATTGAATATGGGGTTACTGTTGAGTGATTATGCATGGTCAACATTAAACCCATTCACGACTACATATTCTGCTTCTGGTTTGAACTATCTGTTTTACACACCACTGGTCACAATAGGATATCCACCTGAAGCAGGTATTCATGCAGGCTTGCTGAAAACATGGAGTAGCAACCCATCATATACAGTGTGGAACTTAACACTTAGGTCAAATTTGAAATGGGACAATGGCCAACCAATGACTTCTACTGATTTAGCATTCTCTCTTAATCTATACAATAACAGTGCAACGGATACAGCAGATTATTTTGGAGCAACTATGGTTCACAATGCAACCATAATAAACAGTACAACAGTACAGCTCGTGTTCAAGAGTTCTTATCCCTCGCTTTTAAATTTTTTAGCTGGTGGAGAAGCGGACATGGTTTATGCCCCTTCATTTGAAAATATTCCTGCGTCTCAATTAGCAAGCTTTACGAATGAGAAAAATATAGTATTGGATTCCCCGTATGTAATAACTAACTATACAACTGGTGAAAACCCATTGATTTTAACAAGAAATCCATATTATTATCAGGGTCAGCCATACTACAAATATCTGAAAATAATATTATTCGACTCCACAACAGCAGAAATATCCGCTCTCTCTTCTGGAGAAATCCAAATTGCATGGGATGGAGGATCTTACACAAGTGCAAAGGCATTCAAGGTGCCTGGATATTCCCTTCACACACTTGTCCCGTCAGGGGAGGAGGTAATAAACCTCAACTATATGCAATATCCAATGAATATGACCAGTGTAAGACAGGCACTTGCGTATGCGGTTAACAGAGAAACATTGGCCCATCTTGGGTATGGTAGTGAAAATTATACTCTTCTAAACTATGCCACTCTAACCAGCCAGTACGACCAAATGCTTGGACTGACGTCAAGCCAAATCCCCAATTACACACAGAGTCAATCCAAAGTTGATTCCCTTATGGAAAGTTCAGGCTTCAAGCTGGTAAACGGATACTGGGAGAATTCTACAGGAAGCACAGTTACAATAAAGGTAATTTATCCAAACTATGAAACTGGAGCAACAGATATCTCTGTTGAACTTTCAACAATGTGGGAAACAGCAGGTTTTAAGGTGCAGCTTACTCCGCTTACCACTACTGACTTTACAAGCACATTAGCTTCTGCAGATCAACCAACTTATGGCGCAGCAGTTTGGGATGGATATGGATTTGGAATCCCGTTGAATTCATTCATCACTAACATATACACTTTCTTCTATGGATATCTAACACCAGCCTTTGATAAGTCTTTGGGAACAAGTGCATCAGCTCTATATGGTACACATCTGGTTAAAAATGGAACTCTTGCAGATGTAATTGAGGACTACATAAACGCTTCAGCATATCCTTTTGACACCCCACGCAGTAATTACTGGAATCGAGAGTTAGCAATGAACTTTGCAAATCAGGTGCCAATGATTCCTCTCTATTATACTACTAATTTTGAAGAAGCTAGCAATTCTGTGTACTGGGGAAATGCAACTAACCACACTGGAATCTTCGACACACAGTCACTGACAATGCCTCAGTTTTGGGATGGGACTCTTATGGTTGTGCATCCTATAATAACTAAAAGCACCTTCTCTGATATTGATTTATATATAATCGTAGCTTTTGTTGTCATAATAGCAGCAGTTGCAGTAGGTGTTGGTTATAACATAAAGAAAAAGAAAAACAAGGAAAAAGAGGATTAAACCTCATAAAATTTTTAAATATAAATATTTTAACAACAAAATAATTTAAAAGAAGGGAGATAACTTGGCAGGTTTGAAGCAGAGATACAGCAGAAAATATATTGTTAAGAGAGTAATTGGGACAGTCATAGTTTACTTTGCCGCGGTGATTTTGATATTTGTTATTGAACATTTAATGCCAGGTAACATTGCCTATGATTTCGTTTCCAGGCTAATTGCAGAAAACCCTCATATTTCTTACCAGCAGGCCTTACAGGAAATTGAATCTGAATATGGGTTAAATCTCCCAATTTATGATCAATTTGTGATCTACATCAGAAATGTATTGTTTACATTCCCACCTAACTTTGGAACTTCATTTGAGTATTTGAATGATCCAGCCATGAATATTGTACTTAGGGCATTACCATTTACACTTTTATTGATAGTAATCTCTCAGTTGATAGCATGGGGTGTTTCAATATTCATTGGTGTAGAACTGGCTATAAGGAAAAATAAGCAAACCGATAAAGCTTCCGTACCTTTACTTTACTTTGTATACAGTATCCCAATTTTCTGGCTTGCTTTGATCATGATTCTTGTTTTCAGTCTATATCTTCATATTTTCCCAGCTATAGTTCCATTTTCGTATGGGTCCCCAATTTCTACTATATTATATGGGATGACTCTTCCCATAATAGTGGTAGTTATTTCAACAATTCCTAATCATACTCTTATAATAAGAAGTGCTACCATAGATTTTTTGAAGAGTGATTTCGTTACCGCGTTAAGAGCTGAGGGTCTAAAGGAGTCAACATTCAGGATGAAATTAATTAGAAATGCCCTACTTCCTTCAATAACTCAGTTCTTTATGCAGTTTGGCTATTTGATTGGAGGTATATTTATAATTGAATCTCTATTCTCATTACCGGGAATGGGTACTGTAATAATTACCGCTGCTCTGGAATATGATTATCCCGTAATAGAGGCCGGTCTTTTCGTAACGTCAGTGGTGATGATCCTTTCTAATTTAGCAGCAGATCTGTTATATCCACTTCTGGATCCAAGGGTTTCATACATTTAATAAAGGTGAAAAATTTAATGATTGAAAATAAAATTAACGGAAAAATTAAAGCGACCCTGAAATCATTAAGGAAAGAGAATGGAATACTGTCACTTCTTTTCCATGATAATTATTTCAAAATTGGTTTTATAATACTGGCTTTTTTCGCCATACTCGCTCTCATTTCCTTTTTCTATCTTCCATACAATCCTATTGCATCTACTGGTCCACTGTGGTCTCCCCCTTCCCTATCTCATCCCTTTGGAACATCTGCTTCTGGACAGGATCTTTTTAGTCAGTGGATGTATGGTTCTCAACCAACTCTCTTTGTTGCATTTCTATCAGCAGCAATTGCAGCCTTATTTGGAGTTGTAGTCGGCCTATCCGCAGGATATTTTGCAAGAGCAGATGAGCCTTTAATGAGATTTGCTGATATCTTTCTGATATTACCTATACTCCCCTTACTCATAGTCATTTCAACATTTGTTAGGCCAACAAATTTTACAGCCTCCGTAATAATCGGAGTTTTATCATGGCCATGGATGGCCAGGACTGTAAGATCAACAGCTCTTTCAATCAAGCAATCTCCTTTTATAGAGGTAGCCATAATGAGTGGAACTCCAAACAGATATATAATCAAAGATATATTTTCTCACACTTTACCTCTGATTATATCCATAAGTATTTTTTCAGCAACTGGAGGAATTCTTTTCCTTGCATATATGGATTATCTGGGTGTAGGACCAATTACGAGCTATGCATGGGGCACAACTCTCTTTTATGCTCAAACCTCAAATGCGTTATATGTTGGAGCATGGTGGTGGATAGTTCCATCAGGTTTAAGCATTGGAATACTTGCAATGGGGCTTTCATTAATGGGATATAGTTTGGAAAACGCTTACAGAGGTGTAACTTAATGGATACTATCAGTAGCGAAATCGTTTTGGATGTCAGAAACCTTTCAGTAATATATTCATCTTACGGTGTAGAGAAGAAAGCAGTTGATTCCATTTCTTTCAAACTACGAAGAGGAGAAATATTAGGTATTGTTGGAGAAAGTGGAGCAGGAAAAAGTACAATAGCTAAAGCAATTATGGGAATCATCGATCCCCCTTCCTATGCAACCGGTGAAGTAATATTCAATGGAAAAAACATTATTGGCATGAGTGAATATAAACTAAATAAAATAAGATGGAACAAGATTACAATGATTTTTCAGGCATCAATGAATTCGCTCAACCCTGTAGAATCCGTTAAATCAAATTTTATGTCAGTTTTAAAAGACAAGTTAAATATTAACGAAAAAGGAGAAGCTGAAGTGAAAATTGATGAGGTTTTTCCAGACCACATGATATT
>JAKBQK010000409.1 GCA_021835265.1 Thermoplasmata archaeon | reverse complement strand
GATTCCTTTCGCTTTAGGGAGGAGTTGAATTGCGAAAGAAAGAACAATAAAGGTTAGAACAATAAAGAGAACATACCCTTGGGCAGTTGGAAATTTAAGCCTGAAAAACTCTGTAAAGAGAGTGAGTGATGGAATAAGACCTTCAGATCGCATGAAGGGGGCACTGTCGATGAAGCAGGAACCTCCAACCCTTCAGCGTGGAGAGGCTGTCAGATCGCGATCAGGGTAAATCAATAAATCCCAAAAACTATCTTAATGGCATCCATGATTTTTTGAAATTCCAGAGCTGTTACTTTTCCAAAGCTTTTAATTAATCTTATCTGTGATACTGATCTCAGTTGAAACAAATCTATAACCGACCTCTTGGATAAATTGTTTACATCGTCTGGAGATAATTCAACCATCCATGGAACTGAATTATAATGAGGTTTGTAATCTGTTATAGGTGCAATGACCTTCAGAGGTAAAATACCGATTTCATTGCTGCTTATTATAACGCATGGCCTGGTCTTGGTGATCTCTGCTCCAACGGTTGGCGAGAGGTTTACCAACCAAATATCTCCCTGATTCATACATATCGCTCAATCAACAAAGTCCTGTGAATCAAGAAAATTTAGTGTCTTAAGGTCATCATCGGTCTCGTAGTAAGGCTTTATCTTCATAGCTTTCTCCATAACCTCCTTTTTTCTGTCATTTATGGCTTTCTCTCTAACTGCTTCAGCGAGGTATTCAGATTTATTCTTCTTAGTCTTGAGTAGTTTTGACACATCATCAGGCAAAGTTACATTTAGTCTTTGAGTCTTCACACATAATTATGTGTATTAAATATACATACTTTTTGGTGTGTATTAGTGGGGATAATCCATATACCATAAGCATTTCACTCGCTTTCATCCACTATCTTGCGAAAGGGGAATTCGCACTCGCAAATGTTAAGGGCGGAATATGAGTAACACGCACTCCCTTGAGATGCTGCAAGTTTGATTAGTAATATCTATAGACGGCGAAAAAACAGCTGATCTGAGGTTTCAGCACAATCCAATGTTAAATTGTAGACGCTTAGGAATGAATGAAGTTAGTGGAAACCGCTAGTGAAGATTTGGAATGTATGATCCTTCATTGTATAGTTAACAAAGATGATAACTATGGCGGAAATTGCCCGTTAGATCATACTGGAACTTCTCCTTGACGAATACGCCTGTTCCATGAATTCCGGAGTTTACACTGATCATGCCTGCATATCATTGGACGATGAACTGCGGTGAATGAGTAATCAACCGATTTCACATTCCTTCTTTCTGTTTGCATAGTACAAGTCTGTTACCGCATTTCGGACATGTTGTGAATCCCGGTGAAAAGCTAATCTCCATGTTCACTTCAGCTTGAGGAATACTTTCTGCAGCTTCAGATCATTCTCTATAATGATCTTCGTTACTGGCCATGCATCATATTCAATTCCAATCTTCTTCAGTATCTGATCGATCTCCTCCTGGCTTATCCCTTTCTTTAACAATCGGGAAACATACTGTATGATCACTTCTGGTTCGATCTCTGTTTTCGAATTCAGAGATTTCCCCAGATATCCAACATATTTCTGCACAACCTTCCCATTGACCCTCTTCTCGTCAACAAGGTTGTAGTAAACCTTTCCACTCTTCGATTTTCTCTTCACAGGTATCACTGTCATAGTATATAGTACTTAATACATACTATAAAGATCTTTCGGTCACTCAGTCAAACAAAGAGAAAATTGATGATCAAATTGCTGATTTTATAACACTAAATGACCGCCATAGTAACATTATAAACATTTATATGGGGTATATTTATTCTTAAAATATAGTTGAATTAGTGTATGTCAATCTTAATAAATGGGAATGATAGAAATGTTTGAGCATATCGAAGCATTGTCTCCGAAATCTGAAATTGTTAAGGAATTAAAAAAGAGATCCATGAACATGTTTAACGGAATACCAGAGGGCAGTGGAGAGAGAAATAGGACTAAATTATATAAAAAATACAAGAAGATTATGGAAGAACAAATTCTCCCTAGGCAAGACGAGTTTATTGATGCCCTCACCGATCTTGTTAAAGATTATCCAAGTGAAAATGAAATAAAGAAAGCTAAAGATCTATTCCTGGAAGTTCTCAAGACAAAAGTCAACGAAAGTGTGGAAGATAAGGAAGAAGGAGTGAGTTTAGCAGAAAGAATTACTAGGCTTGAAGCTAGTATTCCTTTGGAGGAAAAAAACAATCTTTATAGGGGAGAACTTAAGGAATTAAAGAAAACAATGGAGAAAGTAATAACCGAAATGGTTAAACTAAATTGGGCTGAACTTAGCGAGGAAGACTCAGAACGTCTTTACGCTTTCTCAGAAGTAATTTCAATGTCTAGTTCTATTATAGATTCATTGTTATCAGAATTATCTTTGAACAGCAGAGCAGACTTGGGGAAAGGAATCTCGGTGTTGTTTTATCTTGTTCTTCGTACAGATGCATATCTGTTGGGTAAAATTTCACGCGATTCACTTACTTGGACAATATCCTCAGTACAAACTTATGCTTACGCAAATGCTACTTATCTAATTGCAAACTAGGATCAGAAATGTCTATATTTTACCCTGATACGTCAACCATCATGTCCTTATTTGACGAAACAGAACCGCTTCACAATCGAGCAAAGGATATTTTGCGCCAATACAAAATAATGGATGTCTTTGTGTCTACAATAGTTCAAACTGAATGGCAGAGCAGGACAATGAGAGAACACAGAGAACTAGTACGGAAGACGATAGTACTAATGGACGACAAAAAGGGTGAAGAAGATTCTATGATGACTCCCACAAAATTTAACGTATTGGTTGATAATGCCGCGAACACAATCCGAAGTAAATCCACAATTGAAAGCAGAAAATTAGATAGGGCTAGAGCTAACCTACAAAAGGAAATCGCGCGTTCATTCAAAAGCAGTTCAGGTGGATCTATTATAAGCCGTTCAAAAGGTGATCTCAAAGAGCAAATACTTCGTATAAACTATGCTTTTTATGAAAAAGGCCAAGGTGTAATTGGATTCTTTATTCACCATGGCTATAGGCATCCGGGCGTAAACGAAGATGTCGATAGTGCCGTGAAACAGTTTTTATCTGAACACGAAACAGGATTAGAAACACAAGATTCCATGATCCTTGCAGATTTGTTAAGATATGCCGCATCAGATTCAAACAATTATGACTTTGTCGTTGGGGATAAGAACTTTTATAAAAAAGGGATGGAATACATTAAATTGTATGATGATGTGGCATCGAGAGTTAAATTCAAACTTCTTTCCGCTCCGTGAATTAAACAGTCCTTTGTAATTCAAAAGTGAATTTCATGATCTACCTCATAAAAGGAATTATAAAGAATGCATGATCAATTTAGACTATCAATTTTACAAGTTTTTATATTGCAATCGGGAAATTGTGGGATGGCTGGCTGGAAGCAACAAAAGTGAAGTTCTCTCTGAACATAGCTGTTCACCAGAGGAATTCTATATCGAAGAAATTGTGGTAGATTCTCATTACAGAAGAAGAGGTATCGGTAGCTTTTTGTTAAGCGGGATTCCAAAGGATAATTTGAAAACCATTGTCGTAGATACGCCACTTGTTAACAAACAGGCTATTGTATTTTATGAGAAAAGTGGATTCGTAAAGGTTCCCGGATTATCAGAAGAATTCTATAAGACATGGATCAGAATGTCAAAAACCGTTTGAATGTATTTGACTGGGATTTACAAATCATAATGTGAGATTTATTTATCGCTTTAAATGGATCCGATTGGACTTTATTATAGGTGTAATCAAGTCCAAGATGGAATGTGTAAACCAAATTGTAATAGTTACAGCAAAACACACGTTATATCTACGGTTTCTAGGTTCTATCTTTAAATTCACGAGACAAGTGTGGAAGACGGCCATAGATGAAGAATGCCGAAATTATAGTGAATAAAGACAGAATGAACAAAATGAGAAAAGATTCCTGTATAGCAGAAGACATTGCTACGACATTAATTCCGTATTTGCCCGGATTTGTAGAAGTCACATGGCTCATCAAGTCTAGTTCTTTATACCTATAATAGATAAATGCTGTCAGGATAGAGAGGATAACGCTTCCTCCCATATTGCCCATAAATTGTACAATAGAGCTTGACGCACCAATATCTCGTGATTCTGCTGAGTACTGCGCTGAAAGAGTTGTGGCAGCCATCGTAAATCCAATGCCAAAGCCTATGGGGATGAGCCCCTCCACCAGGCCTAAGACAGGAAACGGTCCCACAAATATATAGGGTTGTGTACTCGGTGATATTTTTAGAAGGGGCAGAAACCCCAGTGCCATGCAAATCGTTCCAACAATGCAAAAAAACCTGTAAGATAGCTTTGGCAATAAAATCCCTCCAAGTATTGAACCCATCACCATTGGAACGACGAAACCGTACAGAACGTTTCTGAGCATATTTGATGTCCCGAAAAGAACCTCCGTTACAAATATGGCGATAAATGTGCTAAGGGAAAAAAGAATCCCGCCACGAAAGAAACTAAGAAAACTGTCTGAAACTATCGTTTTATGCCTGAACATTC
>JAKBQK010000016.1 GCA_021835265.1 Thermoplasmata archaeon | reverse complement strand
TGGAGCTGGTAAAAGCACACTGGGAAAGAGAGGCTAAAATCAGGCAGCTTAGCAATTTCGTTTCAACATTGAACAAGCTGGGATATTATGCAAGAATGGAAATTGACGGTGAGATTGTCAGGATTATCAGGCATAACTGCATATTCTATGAAATGGCCAAAACCAATGGACGCGTCATTTGTGATGTTTTAGGAAAGGATATGATAAAACTTCCTGGTGACAAACCTTTCGCAATACGGGAGAAATTCTCCGATGGCGGGAACAGATGCGTAGTGGAAGTTGATCTCTAAAATTTTTCTAAACTTTCTAGAGTCAATTTGCTGAAAGGTTCCTAGTGATTACAGTTTAAAAGTATTTACATTGGAAGATTGTCTTTAACTCACTTATATAGGAGTATACAGCTAGAAGTAAGATGTCTGGAATCTAGACTTTAACTGAGGTGTTACTTACAAAATATTCTTAAGTTAGAAACGGTACAGGTTATGAATTTTGATGAAGAGCGCATTTAAAGCATCACGATTTTCTAATAACGTTAATTTCAATTCGTTTTGTTACACAAAAATATAACTTTGTTATAAATCTCATGAACCCCCATGAACTCTTCAAATTTGTCTTCCCCTTTGAAGTATTCCCTTCCAATTTCCAGTAGTTCCTCGGTATATTTCTTGCAAAGGCAATATTCTTGAATTCTAAATGCAGCCATTAAAAGGTTCTTCAACAATGAAACATTATTTGGCGAAATATATTTCTTCGTATCTTGTTCTTTCTCATAAAGAACAAGATTTATTGCTTCTGCCATAGAATTACCAAATGACTGATGGAATCCACTATGTTTATTTCTAATTGCATAGATACTCTCAAGAATTTCCACAGCTTCTCCCCTTTTACCATTGAACGCCAAAGCCTCTGAATGGCGAATTCTCAACAAAGAATGAAAATAATTGTCATCTGTTAATTTAAAAGAATTTACAACAAATTGAGAAATATTTAACATCTCTTGAAATCTTTCAATATTTCTGAGAACACAAATCTCTTCTAAGTATACCGCAATTTTAAGAGAATCCACAATGTCTAGACTCAAGATTTTCCTGTATATTGAAATTGCTAAATCAGAATACCCTAATATGAATAGTGCGTTTGCTGCTAGAACCATGTTATTACCAATTTCATCTGGTTTCCAGCGCATTTCTTTTAACAATTCAAAAGATTCAATAATTTCTTTATCTTGAAGATCTAACTTAGATTTTGACTTAAGCATACTCATTCTAATTTTCTCAGACTTCCTCATGAACCAGAATGTCTCACATATTGAGTTAATATGGTTACAAAGTGTAATAAAAATTCGAGAAAATGACAATATTTCATTGTAAAGTGCGGAATGAAATTCGCTATACCCAGATTCAGATTCTAATTCACCAAGTATTAAAAGCATTTTTTTCCTCATTTCAATTATATCTTGCCATCTTTCAGGAAAAACTTCTATTAGAAAAGCAGTGTTTGTTGTTTTTGCTATTTCGATTGAATTGCTTGAATATTCTTCTTTTTCTGTTTGCCACATCTTCTTAGCATCATCTGGAAAAATTCCTCCTTCAAGGAATCCATAACCAAAAGGCGTTCCATATGTTATTTCCCGTCCATCCTTCTCAGTGTGCCCTTTTTTGTATACAAAATTCCCTAAATCTTCGTTGATTCTGCGTCTTGTTTGCCGTGGATGGAAGTCACCGTTCTTATTCTTCTTATGTACAGTTTCTAGCTCAACTACACCAGACAGTTGTTCTGTATTGAATTTTCCAACACATAGATCTCTTATTACTGCTTTAATTACTATCGCCCTGTTACTTATGAAGTTATGACTAATGTGCGATTGCTTGAAGATATATCTGTAAAAATTAGGATCTGTTGACCTACGAACCTGAAGCAAGTAATGATCCAACTGATAGCGTAGGTTATATTTATCAGGATTTTCAAGTCTCTGTTTGTTATAAAGAATTGCTGAATTATTTACCCCGAAAATCACCAACTTTTGTAACTTATCTAGAATCTCCTCCTTAGCCATTGACAATAAAAATAGGGGAAGGTTAAAAACCTTCCTTCTTCAGAAATCTTATTTCCCTCTAGATTTGTGATAAGCAACACTATCAGGGTTTAATTGGTTAGCTCTGTTGTCTAATGCTAGCTTATGCTCCAGACTAGTTGGGTTTAGGACATCTGATCTCTGGTCATTCGCTTTCTGTTTTCCCATTTTTTACCTCCCGTTACATAATTCTAATTCAACATTTTTAGAAAGCGGACATTTTTTTGACATTCTTCTCAAAAAAAGACTCAACTCTTAGACCTTATTTTATCCTTTTTTGGAGATAAGTGGAAATTTTAAAGCAATAGCGTGTTTTTTAAAGATATTAATTTTTGTTTTGACTTACGACTAATAGTTACTACAAATCATTGAAAATTCCTAACTTCGAATAGATTGGCAATTGAGATTATTCTGATTCCCTCATATTCAGACAAAGGCTCTTTATTATATGTTACAAAAAGTGGAACAATTTTATCTTTCATTTCTGAACTGAATCCGAATAATTCAAGATTTTTGCTAAGGAAAGAGATTCTTCTTTTCATTTTTTCCGGCTCATCTTTGAGTACCCTTCTAACAACACTCTGACGATTTTGTGTTATAAATTCATTTGAAATGACAATATGTTTACATTCGACTAAGTATATAATTTTATTATTATAAGCAACAATATCAATTTCCAAAGTAGGATGTTCTTTGTCGTCTTTTATATTCACAAATTTCTGGGAAGGATCGTTTGGTATTGTAACTCTCATACCGTATTCCTCCAATTTATCCACCACTTGTTGTTCGAATTTAAGTCCAACATTTCTTGTACTGTCGAGATATTCTCTAAAATACTTACCTTTGAGTAAGTGAGCAGTCAATAGGACTGTTTGTTGCCCAACGACTAATCCTTTATTCGTTTGAAGTAGTATAGGATAACCTAATTCTCTGGGTTGAGATAAAATTTTAATAAATGTATCAACATTACTCAGATCTAGTCCATTTTGAAAGAAAGGCAAGTAGAAACTTTTTAAATCTAATGGTTTCATATCTAAGGATGTCACTCGTCCATGCTCGTTTCTTTCCAAATTGTGTACTAATTCTATTTCAGTAACCAATTTTTCAAGAATCTTAATATAATCCAAAGAATGGTTTAACTCCGGAAAATCAAGCAATCTTAAGTCTCCTGTATGCGATTCTAACCCTATCTTAGTCAGTATTGAAGTCCAGAATTCGTCCAAATCATCTTCACCTTGCTGGGTAGTAGAACCAAAGAAAGCTTCTGTATTAGTAATGAGACCATTTGATTCCATATTTTCAAAAACCTCCATCCACTTAGAAGTAAATTTCAAAAGAGAGACCATACCTTCACTATTTTCTAATTCAGTTTCGGGTTTGATCTCATCTACAAACATAGATTTTAAAATATCGAATCCGTATGTGAATAACTTTGCTTGCTCTATCTTCAAAAAACAAATCCAACCATTTCTCAAAAGAGAAATGTATTTCTTGCTCATGTTCACTCGTCTTGCTCTGTAGTATAGCTCTTGTATATTTTCGTCATTCCACTCAACGTGTTTGTCTCCTAATTTTTCAATTTTTCCGATTTGATTCAATAATTCTGATAAACCAACAAAACTCCAGTAATCTGGAACACGAGATAGTAGATCCCCTTCCCTGGTAACGTATATAGTTATCATCAGTTCTTCTTTTCTATAATCTTCAATAAGATGTTTTATTCTTTCTGAGTCCTCCTTTATACATGAAATCAAATTCTTTTTTGATTCATCGAATGTTTGTATCTGTATTCCTTCACAAGCAGGGCACCATGTTACATTAGATTCACCTAATCCAATTACTAATATACCTCCGCACTTTTTACAATACAGTGGATTTGACATATTGGCTGCCTCAAATTTATGCAAAGCTTGATTCTTACTCTCCAGCACCTCTGCATAGTAACGATCTTCCCCAATTATATATCCAAACTGTACATCTGAAGGAAAAAAATTTCCTTCTAAGGATGCAGAGGATGTACAAAACTTAACCCAATCCAAGTATTGAATTGGAAGTCGGAATAGTTCCACTTCTTTGCCAAATTTAATCGTAACGGTAGGAGTATTTTTTCCTGAAGTTAAAATCGTTCTTACAGACAAAACATGATAGACGTCTCCGTTCTCGTATCTCGATTTAATTCTTGGTACGGGTAAGAGTTTATGTTTTTGTAGGTCAGAGTACACTTTTGCTCCTTCCTTGTCAATAATAAAATTGCTGTCTGCCATTACGTTTTATTTCATATTCCCTTATTATCTTATATGTCTAATCCTTTCTACATAACAATGGGCATAAACAGAAGAACAGCAAGTGGATTAAAATTACCCATAAAATGCAAAAAAATATTCATATTTAATTAAGTTGAAGAGTAATGATCCAGCATGTCATCCACAGTTTTCTTTGCATCATATGTGCAGTCGAATCCCCAGTCATTAACAGAATCCTCAATGTTTATTGATGCGGGCCAGGAATCAGCGATGGCCTGCCTGTAATCAGGCACGTATTC
>JAKBQK010000497.1 GCA_021835265.1 Thermoplasmata archaeon | reverse complement strand
CCTCTTTCTTCCAGAAGGATTTTCCCTCTTCGCTGAAGAAGTCAGGAAATGCGCATTTTCCGGGCCATACTCCACCGGTATAGATCTCATTCTTCATGGTTTCCACATAACTTCCCATTCCCTGAAGAAATTGCTGATATCCCTGCTCAGCCTTTATTCCGGGATCCAGTATTGGAATTACCTTTATACCCATTTCATGAACACTTTTTAAAAATTCGTTTATATCCGGAAACTTCGTTTTATCTATGGTAAACAGTTTATAGTTTTCCATATAATCAATGTCAAGGTAAATTGCTCCAACAGAATTAACACCGAATTCATCTCTGTATCTTTTCAGCATTGAAATTATTATTTTATCCGGATAGTATGAATAACGCGATATCTGATGTTCAAGTGCCCACTTTGGTATAAGGAATGGCTTACCTGTCAAGCCAGAATATTTTTCCACGATCTCTTCAGGGGATTTCCCGTTTATGATATATAATGCAATTGATTGCGATGAACTTTGAATTAGTATTTTGTTGTAGTGTGAAATGCCGCAGTCTACCGTTATCTTGCCAGGATAATTTATGAAATATCCATAACTGCCTACATTGGATATTTTAATGAAAAACGGTATTGAACAGTAAAGCGGGTCGGAATAAGTTGAATATCTATATGAATCGCTGTTCCACAGAACACTCTTCGTTCTCTTTCTGTCCACCGGTAAAGCCTTTTCGCCCAATCCCAATATGTGATCCGATGGATCCAGAGGAATTGAGATTTCTGTCTTTTCATTACTTATTTCAATTTCAATTCCTGAATCTTTCACTATTTTAACATCAATTTCATGGTCACTGGTAAAATTTGTCCTGAGATATTCAAAAGGCTCTCCAATGGATACCTTCATAATTCCAGTCTCGCTTGAGTTTACTTTAACAATCATAATGGAAGAAGATTGAAAGGAAGTATAATAGGGACATGTTATGGGTAATCCTGTTCCCTCTCTGAACAGGTTTTATAAAGGCAAATATATTGTGGAAATTTACGTGTGCCTGAATTTATCATTGCAGTTGATATCATTCTGAAATTTAGAGAAGTAAAGAAGAGTTTAAGTGAATATTGATTTTTAGATTGGATTATCTAATATTTTGAAAGGACTTTTTTCTTTAGTTCTGTAAATTCATCCTCACTTATTTTTCCACTTTTATACAAATCATTTATTTTTCTTAAACTATTTACGTCAAACTCCACCGGATCAAAATTTTCAAGAACTCCCATTTTCTTTTCAAGAAATTCGTCCTTTGAAATTAATTCCTCTTTATACATCCGGATGAGTCCCTGCATCTTATCTGTGGAATCAGGCCCATCGACATAGCTGACCATAGAATCTATCTTCTTATAAAGATAAAGAAGAATCACACCCGGTATTATTCCTGCAAGAAATAGGGCTGTAACATATATGGATCTTGAATTTAGGGCTTTAATGCCAGCTATATCGTGTTTCCTTATTGATCTTTTCATCCTTCCAACGATCAATGCTATGTCCAGAGATGGCCCAAAAAATGTAAACCCAATTATCCCCATGTAAACTATTGCAGGTTTTTCTAAATATGAGAGCATGCCATAATAAGTCAGAACCAAGAGTATGGAAAAGAAGGTTGCGAAAAATGCAGAGACAAATACGGAAATCCAAAGGAAAATTTCTGCTATCCCTAAATTAGAATAGATAGCTTCAGTTTCGCCATTCATTTTTATTCAAGGGTTATTAAGATCGTTTTTAATAATTTTTTTCACACCTTTTGCGCGCATAATGTCGTTTTAAGGTATCCTTGTGATGCCGGTCAAATTTTAAAATTAAAAGATATAATTAAAATCTTGAAAGGAGTTTACTCTTCATCTTTTCAAATTCTTCCTCTGTCAAAAGCCCCTGATCTCTCATTTCCTTGAGCTTTCTCATATCTTCCAGCTTACTTTCCATAGGATTTGCAGTTTTAAGTAATGAAGATTTTTTTGCCTCAAATTCTTCTTTTCCAATTATTCCTTCATCAAGCATTTGCTTGAGTGCATTAATTCTCTCCATGGGGTCAACCCAGTTCATTTCAGTATCCAACTGATTTATTTCACTATAGGCAATCAACAGCATAATTCCAGGTATGATTGGTGTCAGAATGAGTGCTATTATGGCTACTCCCATAGAATTCATAGATTTTAATTTTTCAATGTCGCCCCGGTCAGCTGCATTTTGCATTTCCCTAACTCGCATTAAAATGATCAATGCAGGAATGAAAAACACGAGAGCCAAAAGGGCAAATGGAGAGAAAATAATTGGTGACGGACCCAACCTGGAATTAGCTGAGAGGAATAATATTAAGAATATGAAAAATATAACGAATATTGATACAATAAGCGTTAAGATCAGAAATATCATGGCTACTAAAAGTTCGGTTTTTAAGGCTGATAGATTTTTATTAGAATTCAATTAAATCGAAATAGGAAGAGAAAAGATGCTTTAAATATTTGCTTATAGAATTTTGTTAGGGTTGAAATTGAAAAAGCCAGGATGAGATATCATCGATATCTCATGGAAACAGGAAAATATACCTGATGATGATTTTCGAATACGAAGGCTTTAGGAAGAGGTTCTCCCATTATGATCCAAGTATTATGCTAACTGATAGATCCTAACAATATGCTTTCACCTGTTATTCGCAAGGAACCTCGTAAATACCGTAGATATGTGAGTAGTTATCTGCCAATTGTGCCCAACAATTGCAATACTCTTTCCCTCTGATTTACATCAAAAAATTTTTTATTAATAGCAGTGTTTATCATTATCAAATCAAACTTTTTCTGAAGAGGATTAAAAGCTGCGATCTCATTGTATTGATTAGCGTATTTTCCTGTTACCGCAAAGCTATCCAAATATCGCCGTACCTGTTATGAATAATTGCTGTGTCACCCAGAATGGATTTTTGTGTCAGTTGATTTTCTAAATAGGTTTCATTCAATGAAAGGTTTCCTGGAAATGTCAAGCCATTCTTAATAAATTTTGAGCCGTTGGAACTTATTATTGTCAGTGAACCTGAATTGAATGTGCAGGTTGAGTGAAATTGATTAAACCCGAAACTCAAATTGCCATTTTCAATCGTATAATTTACGTAAAGACCTGATAAAGTTACCAAGGTGTTTCTTAATGTAACTATTTCATTAACCGGTTCTGGTGCTCCGGAATCTGTTGATTTTACTGTCATAAATAGATAGGCTTCATAATAACCTGCATCTGCCTCTTCAAACATGCTGCTGATGCATTGTCCTACATAAATATGTATAGTTCCATTCCAGTTTACATTCTGTGAGAGCTGCGAAGACGTAATGTTAAAAGGAATGGTTCCGTGATCAGGATTATAATAACAGGCACCGTTAATGAATGTTGAACCTTCCCCGTTAAATGTGTTGGGCATTGTACTGGAATTGTTACCAAGATACTCCATTTGAATGTATGAGGAATGTTGATTAATACAATAAATGCTACCAGGAAAATAAGATTGGAAGTTATTGATACTGGTATTTACAATTATTGCTATGGGAAGATTCTCTCCCTGGCTAAATATAGTGATTTCAGGATAGATGCAGACATTAAAATACTTCGTTTTCTGAAGATTGTCATAAACGAAATAAAAAGTTGCAAATATAATTATTAACCCCAATAAAATAGAGAAAATTTTTTTCCTACCCAAATTTTTATTCAGCATTCCAATGTCTCGATGAATTTTAATTTGGTATATATACGTTTATCCAAGGTCAGCAGGTCCAGATGGATATATTGGTAATTTAGAGAACTACCACCCCACACATCCATCTACACATATTGAAATGAAAAAACCTGAAAATGAGCTTGGGACATTTAGGTTCCGTAGGCATAGCAGAGAAAGGATTGAAAATATATCCTGATAGCAAGCTGACTGGTATATGTGCGAATGATTTGATAACGGCTGGAGAGATTCAACTTTCACGGTTAAAGAATCTAAAACTTAATCTAAGGTTCTAACAAAACCGCCCATACAATATGAGCTAAATGCGAATAAGGAACGAAAATGAGAACCTCCGATGCGTTTTCGCGAAAAGAACACGCCGGAGACCAAGAAACGGGGAAGCGGACTACCCAAAATGGTAAGACGTGCGTAGAATGTTTGTCATGCAGAAGTCAAGTTTAAACTCGTTTAAGGAATTACAGATAACATAATATCTATGATTATAATATAATTTTAGATATTTATGGGACTTGGGAAGAGAGACCTTACCAGAAAAAACAAGAGTATAGAATTGAAAATAGAGGAATTAAAACAGAAAATCCATAAAAACCCTATGAATAAGCAACTACAGGAAGAATTGAAGGAAATGGAAAAGAAGTTGCAGAAAGTTAAGTGAATTATTTCCCGACAATTATTCTGTTTCTAACAATAAATATTTATTTTATTTTGCAAATTTTTTTCCCATGCTTTATATGATTTTTTGCCCGAATATAGTCTTATATTAATTTTAAAGTGAGCGCTTAGAAAGTGTAAAAATAGAAGATAATTTAAGTAATTATCTTGCTGACGCCGCTATTCTTTCAATCTCCTCTTTCTTGTTAACG
>JAKBQK010000478.1 GCA_021835265.1 Thermoplasmata archaeon | reverse complement strand
AAAATTTCTATTATATTTATGAAGAGAGCCAATATACATATTCACCGGTAAATCAAAAATATATCAACTATCTTAATAATGAAATATCTCTCATTCCATCCAATCAATCTATACTTATCCAGAATGATATGCCATGCCTGGTTCAGGGATATGAATCAACACTTCCTGGGATCATGCCCTATGGTTTTATTCCCAAGTATATTATAGCTTACCCATATAATAGTTGGTTTAACCGGGTAATCCTTCCATCTATGGGTCAAAACGCAACGCCTTTATATACAATTGATTCACTTATTTCTCATAATAACTATGGAATTGTCAGGGAAGAGTCTGGGATAACTCTATATGAAAGAAATGTTCAATCTACAATCAGTTTCATACCATACGATCAAAATTTGTCATTCAAAGCCTTTCCCAGCCAAACTGGCGTTATGAGCACTAAAGGAGAGATCTTTTCAAATGTTCATGAAAACGGAACCTTAATTTATGGGCCGTATTACATTATGCCGCAGGGGAAGTTTCAATTAACCTTCCACTTTTCAAATCTGAATATTTCAAATGGAGGAAAGCTGATTCTTCAGGCATTTACAGTTTCCAATTATCTTGATGTTCACCAGTGTATAGGAACCGAATCATTCAATGTAAGTGGTCTGCATAATTATCTTAATCTTTCTGTATCGCTGAATTCGCCATATTACTTCAATAATATACAGTATGATCTATTTGGAAAAAATTTAACGGGTACATTTACATTGCAATCAGTTAATCTCACTCAAAACACGGATTAAATGTGCCATACAAATGTATTACTGCCAAGGAAGTTAACGCCGAAGGAGGCGATTATGGCAGCCATATCAGCAATCAGATAATTTGAACTTAATATGGTTAAAGTCAGGATTGTGGCCACTGAGAAGTTGATTATAAAAGCTAACATTGAACTAATATTATAATGGAAAAATTTTTTCAGGGCACTTCCAGAGGATAATCTTTTCTTGTAGGTCCAGAAATTATTACAAATGAAATTGCTGATTATTGAGGACTCAATTGCTATAGGTAGAGCAAGATACTCAATCAAATGCAAATTTCCATACAATATGTCAAGTATTCCCAGCTGAATTATACTTCCGGTCAAACCCACAGCAAGAAACTTCAGCGTTGAATACCTTGATAACCTTAAAACCAAGGCTATATATCTGATAAATTCCATTACACCAAGTTTACTCTTTCCATACTTTCTTTTGTTAAATCTGTATGATATCTCCGAGATATTCATGGAGTGACTGGCTACAACCACTTCAAGTAATACTTTATAGCTTCTGCTCTGTATATCTTCAGGTTTGATCAGATCACGCCTGAAAACAAAGAAACCTGATAATGGATCTGAAATTTTTTCTGTTTCCTGTAAACTCATATGAGCGAAGAAAGTTGCAATCTTGGAGACAAGTTTTCTGTGGATGCCAAACTCACTCCTGCCACCTTTCATGTATCTGGAGGCAACAACTATATCCTTTCCCTTCTTGATTTCTCGTAGAAGTTTTGGTATTAATTCCGGAGGGTGCTGTAAATCTCCATCCATTACCAGAGCATATTTTCCTTTTGCGATTCCCAAAGCATCCTTCACTGCGCTTGATATTCCCATTTTTGAAGGTCTTTCTATAAGGTGAATGTTGTTGTATTTTCCTGATAGCCGTTGCACTACTTCCTTAGTACCATCATTGCTGTTATCATCCACAACAATTATCTCACTATTGATTCCTAGAGTTTCAATTCTGTGTAGTAAAATGGGGATATTGTCCTTTTCATTGTAAGTTGGAATTATTATTGATAATTCGAGAGTCATTGTATTACCTCCCGAATATCTAGAAATGATACCGAAGCATTTATATCGTTGTTCTTTTCATTAATAAATAATCTCATGTTAGTAAAGGAAGTCTGTATATCCCAATGCAGGGCTTTTGCATAGTTTAATATCTGTGTGAAATTCAAATCTATGGAAGGGAAAATAATAGCATTCTGACTAAGCATTTGTGGGGAATTTGTTCCGGTCATATTTTCTTCAAACAACATATAATATTTCCCATAATCAAACGTTATGTTTATCCCGAATGATATATTCGAGATCGCGAGTTTATTTATATTAGTTTCGCTGTTGTTTATATATACCTTTGCATCCATCGAATATATTATGTTATTGTAGCTCATTCTTGAAATATTCAAAACAGGGTTATTGATTGAACTGGAATAATTCCCAATTTTTTGTCCAGGCATTATTGTGAGAGTTACATTTCCAGGAGTAAAGGAATAATCATTTTTTTCATGAGGAAAATAGTTCCATCCGTATGGAACAAGACATCCTGAATGGTTTTCTGGTAAGAATAACTCAGGGTTGTTTAAGCCATAAAATCCAGCTACTTTACCACTTTCAGCAATGGAACTCTGGAAATTTCCATAATACGCTATTAATCGGAAGGAAATATTATCAGGTAACAACTCGTTATACCCCTCAGGATAAATTGTTAAATTTGATGTGCCAAACCCAACTCTGTCATTTGATGAGGACCATAACAATCCGTTGCCGCCGGTCATATCATTGTATGTATAAATCCTAAAGTATACTGGTATGGATGATGGCTGTCCACTTTGAGGGAAATAACTTATGGTTACATTCATTGAGGTTATTGAGTTATTGATCATGTAAGGGTTGGAAAAATCATCTACTGAAACTATGGAAAGAGGGTTATGGGTTTCTTCCACATATCCATAATAGGTAACTCCAGATGATATTAGAACTGCAATAAGTACAATTGATCCTGTTGATCTTGCTCTGATGAATTTCATGCTTTTGGAGATGAGTTCTTTTAAAAAAATAAGACGTTCTTTACTTTCAACTCTCCTTTCAGACACCTTCGCAACCAGAGAATCAAAATAGTCTGGGAAGGCCACAACCATTATGAATGGCCAGTACATGATATAATTCAATAATAGTCTGTAATAAAAAAAGAAAATGAGAACGGGGAATGCCAGAAATGAATATTTCATCTTTTCATAATTTTTCAGATATAATACAAACAGAACCATGAACGCGATTAGGGTCAATACATAATAGACAAAAATCTCAACCGGGAAAAATCCAGCAAAGCTCAGAATTGAGATGCCAATTCCATTCCCAATAACTGGCTGGGTTGCTATCCCAAACACAGATGATGCCCATGAAATCGGTCCGGTTATTATAAAGGGAAGGTTCACCGCCAGAAATGTTATTCCTCCTGCAATAAGGTACTTTAGAACTTTGAGATAACTTTTCAATTCTTCCTTATAAAGGAATATAAGGTAAAATGGTACTATGACAAGAATCGTTTGTTTAAAGCCAAAGGCCAAACCCAGAAAGATAGCACTGATGATGTAATTTTTCCTGAAGATATATGATAGAGCAAAAAATGTAATCCATACTGCATCTGTAATACCGCCTAGTGCATAGTAAATTGCATTTATGTTAATTATGAAGATAATTGCAGCATATGGGAAAAAATTAAGTTTGTTTATCTTCCTGAAATAGTAATAGGTAATAGGAAACAATGCCAGATAAAAGGCTGATACAATGTAAAACGGAGGAAACGAGAATAATGCTGAGGGTATAAACAAGAGGACAGATAGTCCGGGATACTGAATATAGTTAATATGGCCTCCATTGAGTTCAGGGGTTACATACGATCCGGGGAGACCTGAAAAATTCAAAAAATTTGCAACATTAGGGTATATATACGGATTGACACCGTGCAAGAAAAGATAAGCTGAATAGTTATCGATTGCAATTTCATCAGTTCCGAAGGTTGGGTAAAATTGTGAAAAAGAAATAAACATTGCCAGTATCCCCGGAAGTATGGCAATAAGCATGGTTCTTTTTGCCCATTTTTCATCTGTAAAACCATAAAAAGCCAGGATAAAAAGTAACGCTGCGCTGAAAAGAAGAATAAATAAACCCGTTAAACTAATGAGATTGATATAGCCTCCCTGGCCCCAAAGTTGATTTCCAACGAAGATGTAGAAAGCACCGATGGCAATCATACTTCCTCTTCTGAGGATCTCAACACCAACTTTCTCAGATATTTCAGTATCAGTACTCATTTGTTTGCAAAGGACATTTTATAACGTTATTTAATAATTCTTTTGATTAATCTGTTCGTCAGGTTATTATTTTTCTATTTTCTTGCATTTTCATATGCATGTAATATTTTTTTTGTAACTATTTCTGGATCATATTGTTTGGCCCATTCAATGCATCTTTTTATGGATTCAGACGATTTTTCTGAATTCAAAAAGCTATTACAAAGTTTTTTTATATCTTCATATTTTTCTGCAAAGTGTACATCAGGGCAGTCATTGTATTCTGCAAATACCCCGAGTTTAGGTTCTGTGATAACAGGTGTTCCGCAAATAAGAGATTCAAGCGGGATCAGACCAAACGCCTCATAATCAAACAGAAACAGAGTTGCTGATGCATTTGTTAGTATATCTCTCAATTTTTCATCGGTTACAAATCCAAGATAATTTTCAGTGTCAATTTTTCTTTTTCCGAAGGCGATTATGTTAATTCCATCTTTTAAGAGTTTTTGTATTATTCGTTTGTGTTTTTCTGTAATGCT